>CAZMKH010000169.1:0-3369 GCA_964566455.1 uncultured Campylobacteraceae bacterium
TATACAAATTATACCCGTCAATTTAACTTATCTCTGTCAATCAACACACAAATTTAAAAAACTTTTATGTAATTATAACACTTTTTACAAATGAAAAGTAAATGATTTTTTATAATATAGTTAATTTGATATTATCAAGTTATATGATACAATGTATATCAACTATAAAAAGAAGTTATCTTGAGTATTATTATTGTCTGTTTTTTATATTTTTATAAACATAAACTGTTGAAACCAAAATAACTGCAAAAAAGAGACCAAGTGTAACATAAACCACTTGTCTGTGTGAAGAGCTTCCCTCTCCAAAAAGAAAACCTACAAGAAGCATAAAGTTTACCCATATAAGATTGGCTCCAAAAGTCAAAGGTATAAAATATCTAAGCTTAAGTCTGGAAAGACCTGCGGGAATGGATATGTACTGCCCCATACCGGGAGTAAGCGGGGCTAAAAATACAGATATCTTGCCATGCTTTTTAAAAAATCTGGTTACTTTTCCAAGTATCCTTTTGCCTCTTAAAAATTTCTTGGCAACATAAAGAGCGAAGTAATAGTTAAACATCGCTCCGCTTAAACTCCCAAGCGCTCCAAAAAACAGTAGAAGAAAATAGTTTTTTTCTCCCATTGAAGCAAGATATCCATTGGGTATCAAAACCAATTCACTAGGAACCGGTATAAAAGTTCCTACCAAAAACATATACAGATAAAGACCTGCATAACCTATACCATCTACAAGCTCAAGAAGTAGATGAACAAAATAATCCATATAAAATTATATCAATCCAATCTCTTCCAAGATAGGAGTAATTTCTGCTGATATTTTCGCAAGCTCTTTTCCAAGCACTCCTGCCGCTTCAGCTTTATCTTCAATGTACCATTCATTTATCTTGCTAAGTGCCTGTTCTTTTTCTTCCTCTTTTAGTTGACTACTTTTTTTTACTTCCTCTTTTAGTCTGTCAAGTTTTGCTTTCACTCTTTTCCTCCTTAAACCCAAATTTTTTAGTATTTTATCACATTTTTACTGATGTTAGCGCAATTACGGTATAAATAATTAAAAAAGTGGTATAATTTGACAAGCAAAGCAAAGGATTGATATGAATGAACTGTTGTACGCATTGACAGAAAGTTTTAAAACCATAGTAAAATGGAATATTGCCAAATTTGCTCTTTTTAGTGGACTTGTTATCTTGGCTTTCTGGTTTATTGTAGGCTATATATTTTGGCATCCAATAGTAAGTTTTACTGCTTCACTTTTGGAATTTGTACCTTTTGCTCTTATCAAATCAAATGGAGCTTGGATGCTCTCTTCGGTTATATTTATTCAGGCTGTTTTTATTTCGTTTGCTTTTATCATTATCATTGCCGGTATATTTATCATGGAAAAATCAAAGATAAACAAATATCCAAGATATATAATGAGTATAGCCTTGGGTGTCATACTCTTTTGGTCTGTTATATGGTATTTTAACCATACAGCCATATACCATGGTCTCACAAGACTTTTAACATGGCTTCCTTTTGAAACTGTAGAAGAGTCTATGGCATATCTCTTTGGCATATATCTTTTATACAGCCTTTTTATAGTCTCTGTTCTTCTGATTGTGGGAATATTTAGCGAAAATATACTGGAAATGGCTCTTGGATACTCTGTTGCAAAAAATTATGAGATAAAGATTTTAAAATATACACTAAAAGATGCAGCAATTTTTTTACTGCTTTCACTTCTTTTTTTCCCTCTTCTTTTTATACCTGTCATAAACTTTTTTATACAGATAGGCATCTGGATGTGGCTGGGAAAAGACAGCTTCACTTTTGATATGGGTTCGGTTTTTTATGACAAAGATGAGATCAAAAATATCATGAAAGAGCATAGATTTGCTATTTGGTTTATAACTTTTATGGCATCACTTTTCAATCTTGTTCCTGTTTTAAATATCTTTGGTCCATACTTTGGAGAGTTTGCAATGTATTATTATCTGGAGGCTTATAAAAACAGACTTGATTAGCAATTAGTTAAACTGACTGCCTCCAAAAAAGGATCTTTTATGAATGATCAGCTTCTTGGAGAATTTTTACTTCTTATAGCTCTACTTTTTGGACTCAGCTATCTTTTGACAGGTTTTTTTGAAAAACTGAAAATTCCCGGTATCATCTCGGCTCTGTTTGTAGCTATGGGTATACACTATACTCCTGTCGGGGATATACTCACACAAGGCATAAATGGCGAAATTTTTACTATTTTAGCTGATCTTGGGGTACTATTTTTACTCTTTTTCATAGGTTTGCAGATAGATATAAAAGAGATGAAAAGTCAAAGCGGCAATATCATTCTTGCAACAGTTTTAAATACAATGGTGCCTTTTATACTGGGATTTGGTGCTATGATATGGTTAGGATACGGCTATATCATAGCATTTGTCATAGGTTTGACCCGTATGCCTACGGCTGAAGCGGTTATAGTGCCTATACTTGATGAGTTTAATCTTATAAAAACAAAAGTAGGCAATTACATCATAGGCGCCGGTGTGCTGGATGATGTTATAGAAGTATTTTTGGTAGCTTTTGTCTCGGTTTGGATAAGTATCCGTACAGGTCAAAATGTCAGCGATTCAAAAGAGATATCGGATATATTTATACATATTGCTATCTTTATCGTTGCTACCTGGTTTACATATAAATTTATACTAAAAAGAGTATTTAAATGGACAGCTAACAAGGTTAGTAATTTAATCATTTTGACTATTATCGTTTTATTTATATTTGGAGGTTTTGCAGAATACTCTGACCTTGGTCTTGTAGTAGGAGCGATAACAGCAGGTATTTTGATGCGTCCGGTTTTTAACGGAGCAAGCCTTACAGGCGAACAGGCAACCCGCTCTGTAAGAGCTATAAGTTACGGCTTTTTTGGTATCATATTTTTCCTATGGGTCGGGATGAGTGTTGATTTGGATGGAATGATAAAAGCTCCTGAGCTTGCCATCATACTTTTTGTAGTGGCATTTGCAGGAAAGCTTATAGGTATCTTTTTGATGGTACCTATGAAAAAGATAACAGTAAAAGAGGCATGGACTATCGGTATAGGGCTAAATGCAAGACTCACAACCGAAATCATAGTGGCAAAACTTCTTTTGGATGCTCATATTATCGATGTAGAACTTTTTACTGCACTTGTGGCTGCATCATCCCTCTCAACCATCATAGTTCCACTTACATTTTCAGTACTTGTTGCAAGATGGAAAGATATGTTGATGAAACACTCATGACTTTTATTAAAATCGCAAATAAAAATTATGAGTGTTTCATCTCTTGCCCTTTAGGGCAAAGCTTTAGTGAGAGGAATTTACAAGGAGCTTTGCTTCTTGGAAAGGAGAT
>CAZMKH010000170.1:0-3326 GCA_964566455.1 uncultured Campylobacteraceae bacterium
CTTTGTCATCTCTGGTTTGGTTGTGAATGATTATATTTTTATCAAAATCATTTGCTGCATATACAAAAATACCTGTAAGCAAACAAAAAATAATCAGTATATTTTTCAACATAACAACTCCTTTGATATATTCACTTTCTTTTTATCTGCTAATTTTGGGTACTGCCTCTCTCCATTGTTTTAGGCTTTCCCCAAAAAGAACATCTCCGGCCACTTCAACAAGTTTGAAATTTCCATTTGTATTCTCAAATAACAATCTTGTATATCCTTGTTTTTTTATGATATTTGAGCTGTTTGGAGCAGTGTATTTTTTATCCCATTTTAGATAAAGATATTTTTTGGTGCCATCATTTGTAATTTTTTCTATCCAATAGTCAAAATCAACCACATCATATGCCCTAAAGTCATTTTCAACAGCTTGTCTAAAAAGCATAAAATCTTCAATAAAATTATCTTTGTCGACCAATGAAAAAAAACCTGCTTCATTTTCATCTTGATAATACTTCATCATTTGTTTAAAAGTAGATATAACTTTACTGCCTTGGTTTTGTTGCATATAAACATATACATTTTTTTTGGAATTGTCAGTAGCATAACTCAAAGTCGCTACTGTTAAAAAAAGTAGAAATAAAATATTTTTATACATAGCCAATCCTTTTTGCAAACTTTTAAATAAATATAACATAATCATATTGCAAAAGCGTTGCAAAGAGTCACATTTATGTGGAAGTGATGATTTTATATCCTGTGGAGGGGATGGTTTTGATAAACTTGTATTTTAGTTTGGCTCTGAGCCTGCTTACAAGTGCACGTCTGGTATTGTCATTTGGCGGCTTATCGGGCCAAATTCTGTTTTCCATTTCCATAAAAGTCACTATCTTGCCCCTGTTTTCTACAAGCAGGCTTAAAAGTTCCCTTTCTCTTTTTGTCAAAGATATATAGGAGTTGTCACAAATCAGCTCCTTGGTTTTGGAGTTGTAGCTGAATTCACTGTCAAAAACGATATCGCCGATTGTCTCTTTCTTTTCTGTTTTTCTAAGGGCTATCTCTATGGCAGCTTTTAAAGACTGGGTACTGAAAGGTTTTATAAGATAGGCGCTTGGATTGGTCTTGAGTGCTCTTTCAAGTTCACTTGAGCCACTGAGTGCCGTAAGATATATGATAGGTATATTATAAAATCTGTTTATCTCTTTTGCTGTTTCTATACCGTCTATATCTCCGTTTAAACATATGTCCATAAGTATAAGAGAGGGCTTTTTTTCTTTTGTAAGAGTGATAGCATCTTGATAATTTGAGGCTGAGCCGACAACTTCATATCCCAGTTTGCCCAGGCTCAAGGTTAAGTCCATAACAACAAGGCTTTCATCTTCAACTATCAGTATTTTGTCCATTTGTCTGCTCCTTGGAAAACTTTATAATATACCAAAAATTTTTACCCTCTTTTAATTTTATGACGCCATTTAACTGTTTTTCCACCAAAGCTTGAACTAATGTCAATCCTAAAGAATCTTTT
The DNA here is from genome assembly GCA_964566455.1 of uncultured Campylobacteraceae bacterium. Classification (GTDB taxonomy): domain Bacteria; phylum Campylobacterota; class Campylobacteria; order Campylobacterales; family JALSKU01; genus JALSKU01. The sequence continues at coordinate 1,514 of CAZMKH010000170.1, forward strand.
GTTTTTTTAAAACCCCTTTCCTCTTTTTGTTTTGAATTGTCATATAATTCTAATAAAAAATTATTATCTTGAGTGTTTAATTTTATCATAATTTTTCCATTATCTTTATAAAATCCGTGTTTTAATGAGTTTGAAACGAGCTCATTGATAACAAGGCCTACATAAACAGCTTTTTTAAGCATCATCGATACATTGGTATTTATATCAATTTGTATATTTTCCATTGCAAAACTTTTTTTAATATCAAAAGATAAAGCATTGATGTATGTATACATATCTATGTTGGCAAATTCATCGCTTTGACATAGTATTTGATGAGTTTTTGAGATAGCGTTTATCCTGTTTTCAAGTTTGATAAATTGAAAAATTGTATTTTTATCTGAAGTATCATTTTTTTGCAATCTGATAATTGACAGAATCATTTGTAGATTGTTTTTTACTCTGTGATTTACTTCTCTAAGGAGTATCACTTTATCATCAACCGCTTTTTTTAACTCTTTGGTTTTTTCTTTTACCTCTTTTTCGATGATAGTATGTCTTTTGTGCATCTCCTCTATAAGTTTTCCGGTAAGAGCATTTTTTTGATGAGTCAGGATGCTTATCTCATCTACAAAAGCCAGCAGCAAAAACAGAGCTTCCAAAAATGTAAGAACCATTATAAGCTCAGGGAATTGATACATCACAGAAATAATGCCTAATGCATCAAATATCATAAAGATATATCCTATTATTAAAAATATCCATCCTACTATAAAAAATCTTGCCTGTTTATTGCCATGGATGTAGATATACACACCGGCAAAGGTATTGAAAATAACAAATAAAAATCCAAATATTACCAATATCTCCGGCTTGTAAAAGTATGGTGTGCCTACAAGAGGTATGAGTGCGAATACAGAGTATATAAAGATATTGTATATTTTATTGATATGGGCAAATTTGTATGTTTTTAAAAAACTTTTGGCAAACAAAGCTGCAGCTATTATCACAAATGCAACTTTTGGAACAACTATCATATCATCTATCTTTGTAAACCCCAAAGGAACATAAAGGGGCAGGAAGCCGATATAGGTTAATTGCTGAAAGATTAGCATAAGTAGATAAAAAGCATACAAAGCATAGCTTATATTTTTGGTATACAGATATAAAAACAGTGAATAAACGATAAAAGCTGTCAGCAAACCCAAAAAAAAGAGTATAAAATTTTGCTCAAATCTGTCCTGTTTTAAAAAAAGCTTTTTTGACTTGAGCCAGATTCCAAACTCCACAGTAGTTGTTTTGTTTGTAATGTGTATATAAATATCTATTTTTTTACCGGGAGGAATTTTTAACAAAATTGAAGGCATGATAACTTTATCATTATGGTCTGAGAGTAGGCCTTTTACCATTTTTTTCCTGCCCCTATCTATATAAAATGAAATTTTTTCAAGGAGAGGGTTGCTTAGATATAAAATTTTTTGTATGGTTTTATCAGAAACATTTTTTAAATCTATTTTTACCCATACCTCGATATCAGGAGCAAATCCAAAATTCAAAACTTTTTTATCTATTTTTTTAAATGGTTTGTTTTGGACTTCTTTAAAAGTAAGATTGCTCTTTGATATGTATATTTGGGAGTATGGCAGGAGTGCGATATCATTACTTTTAGCTGTAATTTCAAATGAAAAAAGCTTTAAAACTAACAAAACAGATAAAAAAATATACTTAGTCATCAAAAAACCTTGAATTTTATATAAAATTTTACCATTTTAAGGATATATTTATAATAAAAGTATTATAATTAACTAAATAGTTAGTTGGAGATAAGCAAAAT
>CAZMKH010000171.1:0-3310 GCA_964566455.1 uncultured Campylobacteraceae bacterium
AAAATTTATCCAAAAAACATCACAGAAGATATGTAAGCGGATACAAAACTGAAAGAAGATGTGTAACAAAATACAGTGAATCAAGAGACAGAGTTATCACAAGATATAAAAATGTTGCATATTATCAAGGAAGAAAAATAGTAAAATTCAGTGACAGGCCCCTAAGATATATACAAATCAGAAAAATTATAGAGTATTGATGGGTAGGTAACTCTACCCATCACTTACAGCGGCCTCATACCCATCAATAGTTGCTTTATATATATTTGCAACATTTTTAGCATCTCCTATGGTCTTATAAGTTACACCGATACTGTCCAAATATTTTGAAACACTATCGTCACTTACAAGGCCGGTAGCAAAAATAACTGTGTCAAACTTTGGCATTTTATCTATCTTGTTATCTTTTTCATACAAAACCTCGTCTTTTTCAAAAGAGAGTATTTTGGTGTTTGTTAAAATTTTTATATCTTTATCCTTAAGTCGCATCATCATAAGCTTTTTAGTGATGGGTTCCATATCGTTCGCTATGTCTTCACCTCTTTTTGTGACAACCACTTCTTTACCCTCGTTTACTAGATTTTCCGCTGCTTCCATACCGACCATACCCGCTCCTATGATAAGTACTCTTTTGCCAGATACACTTTTTTGACCTTTGAAATACTCTAAGCTTGTTATAGCATTTTCATTTTCCGTACCGCTTATGGTAGGTACAAACTGCTTTGAGCCGGTTGCCACAAAAACCAAATCATAACTTTTAAAGTCAATATTTTTTAATTTTACTCCTGTTTTAATATCTTTGATAATTTTTTTTGCTTTTTGTATCAGACTGTCTAGTGGTCTTTTCATACTCTCTTTGCCTTTTGCAAGAGGAGCTAAAATAAAATTTCCTCCGATATTTTGCTCTTTTTCAAAAAGTGTTACACTGTGTCCTAATTTTGTCAGCGTCAAAGCTGCAGATATACCGGATGGTCCCGCACCTATGACTGCTACACTCTTTGGCAGCTTAGTTTTTTTCAAAGGAGCTTTATCAACTTCGGGATTGATAATACACCCCAAGCCTATACCTTTTTTTACATTATACAAACAACCCTGCAAGCAGTATCCACAATAATCAATCTCATCATATCTGTTTTGTGTCAATTTTTTTACAAGCCCGTTATCAGCCACAATGGCTCTGCCAAAAGCTACAAAATCAGCCAGTGACTCATCTTCCAAACGTTTTAAATTTTCGATACTCTCCATTCTGCCGACTGCGACTACAGGCAAACCGCTTATATTTTTTACAGCCTTCAATACTTCAAAAGGTTTATCTTTTGGCAAAGCCATATGAGAGTAGTACCATGGAGGTGTATCACAAGAGTTGCCAAAACCACAGTGTATCATATCAAACCCGGCATCTTTTACAAGGTCAATGATGACTTTGTTATCTTTTGGCTGCCAACCTCCTTCTACAAATTCGCTTCCGCTAATCCTGGCAGATTTTATAATACCCTCAGTTCCTTCAAATGCTTCAAGAACTCTTTTTAAAAACAGGGTTTTATCTTTACCGTATTCATCTTCTCTTTTGTTGAGCCTTGGAGATAAGAATTGATGCACAAGCTGCCCGTGACCACACTGTAACTCTATGGCTTCAAATCCAGCCTCTATAGCTTTTTTAACCGCACTTTTAAAATCTTCAATAATTTCATCAATTTCACTTAAACTTAACTCTCTTGGCATCAAGCTGCTCATCGGACACATGATGGCACTTGGAGCCAAAGGATTCATTTTTGTAGCCATTTTATTGGCACCTCTTCCTGCATGATTTAAGTGAATTGCAGGGATACTTCCATTATTTTTTATAACTTTTACAAGTTTTTTTAGCTCATCTACACTATTTTGTGTGTGTATATTTATCTGTTTTGGATGCTCTTTACCGCTTTGTGAGACCGATACAGGTTCGACTATAATGATACCGGCGCCATCTTTTGAAATATTGTCATAATACCTTAAATGCCTGTCATTGACTTCCCCTTCTAGCGTTGCATAAGCAGTTTTTACAGGAGCTACAATATATCTGTTTTTTAAAATTTTACCTTTTAATTCTATAGGCTTGTCAAATATCATTTCAACCTCCTAGTTTTACATATAAAATAATATTCCTTTTTGATTTAATTATTTCTTATAGGCATTTTAAGTGTTTTTTTAGTATAATTTATCCCTTATATTCTATATCAAGGAGTACTTTTGTTTGGTTCACTAACTGATTCTTTTAAAACCGCTATCAACAAAATCCGTTTTGCAGATGATGACAAAGCTTTGAAAAAAGCACTTGACAACCTGAAAAAATCCCTTCTAAAAGCTGATGTTCACCACAAAGTGGTAAGAGAGCTTATAAAAAATGTTGAGATAGAAACAAAAAGAGCAGGAATCGGCAAAGAAAACTTTTTAAAATCACTTGAGAGCAATCTTTTAAAAATATTGGATATCGGCGGGAAGCAGGGGTTTGTATTTGCCTCAAAACCTCCGACAGTTGTACTTATGACGGGTCTTCAGGGTAGTGGAAAAACTACCACTACTGTAAAGCTTGCATACTATCTAAAACTAAGAAAGAAAAAAGTCCTTATAGCGGCTTGTGACCTGCAAAGGTTGGCTGCGGTTGAACAGCTAAAACAACTGTGTGAGCAAAATGAACTGGACCTTTACTATGATGAAAATGAAAAAAACCCTCTAAATATTGCAAAAAGTGCACTTAAAAAAGCAAAAGAAGGACTTTATGATGTACTTTTAGTCGATACTGCCGGACGACTTGCCATAGATGAAGAGTTGATGGATGAGTTAAACTCTATCAAAAAGGCTCTCTCTCCTGATGAGATATTTTATGTGGCTGATTCATTAACCGGTCAAGATGCTGTCAGAAGTGCGGTAACTTTCAATGAAAAACTTTCTCTCAGTGGAGTAATACTTTCAAAATATGACGGTGACAGCAAAGGTGGTGTAGCTCTTGGTATTGCCAAGCAAACAGGAGTTCCTTTGAGATTTGTCGGTATCGGAGAAAAGGCACCTGACCTTGAACTTTTTATACCAGAGCGGATAGTAAGCCGTCTTATGGGTGAAGGTGACCTGGCAACTTTGGCGGAAAAAACAAGTACCATTATAGATGAAAAAAAAGCCAAAAAGCTAACCCAAAAGATGAAAAAAGGTGAATTTAATTTCAATGACTTTATGGAACAGATGGAGAGTATGAAAAAACTGGGCAATCTAAAGTCATTGGTAGGTATGATACCCGGACTCTCAGGCATGGCAAATCAGATAAAAGATATGGATT
>CAZMKH010000172.1:0-3280 GCA_964566455.1 uncultured Campylobacteraceae bacterium
AGATTTTGTATAGTTTTTAGCATAGTGCTATTGTAACAAGCCCTCCATTAAGGAGAGCTTGTAAAAACTTATATCATTTTAGCTTTTCTTGAAAATGTTTTATGTTTATATATGTAAATTTATATGCAACATATATCAAGACCGGCCAAGTTGCATACCAAAATAGTGCTTCACCTGTTGACATTTTTTCTCCTTAATATTTCATATCGCTTTTTAAGCTGTTTTCATCCATTCCGCCTTTATCCATTGCTCTCCATGCAAAGAAAATATATGCCAAAACTATCGGCACAAGCAAAGATACATAAGACATGGTTGTCAATGTGTATTTGCTTCCTGAAGCATTTTCAATGCTGAGTGAACTTTGTAAGTCATATAAGGAAGGATAAAAAGAAGTATGGTTATAGCCCAATATGGAAAAAAGTGAAATACCCACTAAAATACTGCCTATTCCGCTAAACCAAATACCCTTTTTTGAATCCATAAAAAGTGTGGAAACTATAGCGTATAAAACCAAAACAGTCCCTATAATAAAAAAGCCAAGACCGACTACAGGCAGTGATAGTAAATTGTGTAAATATTTATACATTGAGAGTGAAAATACTTTGGTTTGTTCATCATATCCTACTCCTGTCATTGTAAGAAGTTTGAAAACAACAAATAAAAACATTGCCAAAAATATAACTGTATTTAGTTTTAAGCTTTTTTTTGCGTTTTTTACAATATTTACTTCTTTTATATTGTTTATAAAGTATAAAGCCCCTTGAATTCTGGCTAAAAACAGAAGCATCAAACCAAAAGCTACATTAAAAGGATTTAAAAGAGCTTCCAAGCCATAAGTTGAAGTTTTCCAAGTTGAAAAATGGTATTGATTTATAAAAAAGTTTCCTCCGGTAAAGAGTGTACCTAAAGCTGCACCTATCAAAAATACTCCAAGACTACCGTTTATAAACATAAATATTTCATAAGTTTTTTGACCTAAAAAATTATCATTTTTCTTTCTGTATTCATACGATACCGCTTCAATGATATAAGTGAAAAGTATAGCCATCCATACCGCATAAGCCCCACCGAAACTTACTGAATAAAAAAGAGGAAAAGCAGCAAACAAAGCTCCTCCAAACATAACCAAAGTCGTAAAACTAAGTTCCCATTTTCTACCCAAAGAGTTTATCATGAGAGTTTTTTCATCTTCATTTTTAGCAACACTAAATATGAGAGTTTGACCACCCTGTACAAAAGTGATAAAAACAAAAAAACCTCCAAGTATTGCAATGATAAACCACCAGTATTGTTGTAATTGTAATAAACTTAAACTGCCAAACATTTTACAGCTCCTCCTTTTTCTCTTTTATCTCTGAGAGCATTATCTTGATGTCAGCTATAAGAAGAAGAGTGAAGATAGCTGCAAACATCCAAAATGTTATCATAACATTTGAGGCTACGATATTGGATGTTGACATTTTAACAGGAAGCAATCCCTGTATAGCCCAAGGCTGCCTGCCTACTTCTGCCACAATCCATCCTGCCTCCTGTGCAACCCATCCCAATGGAAGAGTGAACAAACCTGCATACAAAAGCCATTTTTTCTTTTCAACTCCACTTGTCATGGAAAAATAAAGCACAAGAGCAAAAAGAGCTAAAAACCAAGTTCCTAGCCCCACCATGATGTGAAAGCTGTAAAATGTCAAAGGGACATTTGGAACTAACTCTTTTGGATCGTTAAAATAGCCGTATCCCATGACATTTGAGTGCTTTTCAAAGTAATTCATTGCCTCTTTAGAGCCACTTTTTTTATATTCAGCCAGTGCATTGAGTGCTTTTTTGCCTTGTTCTATTTTTGATGATAAGCTTTCTATGCCCATTTTTTCATTGCCGTAAACCAAGTCATCAATACCTGCTACAAATGCATTAATTTTATGATAACCAAGTAGTGATAAGCCGTAAGGAGCTTTTACATCAAATAAAAAAGTATCTTTGTCATCCCCTATCTTTTTATCGGGATTTAGTATACCTGCTACGACTATACCTTCTCTTTTTTCACCCTTGTAAATCCCCTCCATTGCCGCCAGTTTCATTTTTTGGTTTTGGGCAATAGTGTAAGCTGAAGAGTCACCTGTGGTCATTAAGTATATGGAAGATAAAAGACCGAAACTAGCACCCACAATGATACTTTTTTTGGCAAAATCAGAATCTTTTTTCTTAAGCAGAAAGTAACTGCTTATGCCGACTACAAATAAAGATGCAAGCACATATCCGCTACTTATGGTATGTAAAAACTTGAAAACAGCATTGGGGTTAAAAACAAGCTGCCAAAAATCAACCATTTCATTTCTTGCACTGTCAGGATTGAACCTCATTCCAACAGGGTGTTGCATCCATCCGTTTGCTATAAGTATCCAAAGAGCAGAGAGGTTTGAACCTATTGCAACAAGCCAGGTAGAAATAAGATGAGCTTTTTTGCTTACTTTATCCCAGCCAAAAAACATAACGGCAAAAAATGTTGACTCCATAAAAAATGCCATGAGCCCTTCTATAGCCAGAGGTGCTCCAAAAATATCTCCCACTATCCAAGAGTAGTTTGACCAGTTTGTTCCAAATTCAAACTCCATAATGATACCCGTTGCCAATCCTATAGCAAAATTGATAGCAAGAAGTTTCATCCAAAACTTCGTTATATCTTTCCATTTTTCACTACCTGTTTTGACATAAATGCTCTCCATGATAGCTACTATAAAAGTAAGCCCCAGTGTCAAAGGCACAAAAAGCCAGTGATACAAAGCTGTAAGAGCAAATTGCGCTCTTGACCAGTCAACCAAATGTTCCATGTTGTCTCCTTAAAGGATATATTTATCTGTTCTTTATTAAATTTTGCATTACAAAGTTTGATCTTTGGGTATCATTGTCAAATTTGGTTTGTAGTATATCAGGGAAAAAGAAGATTTTAAGTATTGCAAAAAAGATAAAAAATTTTATAGCCACTATAAGCCATAATTTTTTACCTACTTTCATATTTTTAAAACCATCAATATAAAAATATGCAATTTTTTTAAGATAAAACATTTTCCCCTCAATTTAATTATTTGTTGAAATAATAATATTATTAAGTTTAAATTATATAATCATATACATATTACTTTTTATTTTTAACATTCTCAATTCTTTTGCACATAAGTTTCATAGCTTTTTTCATTTAACTCTTTACAAAATACCTTATATCCCTTTTTGGTAAACTCTTCTATAAGAGGCTCGGGTTTGAAGTCAGAAGTTATTTTTATAACTT
>CAZMKH010000173.1:0-3280 GCA_964566455.1 uncultured Campylobacteraceae bacterium
CGCAAAAATTTGATGGAATTTTATCTCATTTTTTTTCATTTGTCAACTCTTTTTTTAGTGTTATCCTAAATTTTACAATGTATTTATCACAAAATTTGGGATTATTATATCAAATTTGAGAGGAAAATTAAAAAATTTGAGAGAATAGAAAGGAGGAGGAACTATTCTCTCTGATAATGTATGGGTTGTTCAGGTTATTTGTGTTAATATTTCGTGCTGGGTTAGGGCATTTGTTTATCAACATTGAAATTTTATATAAAAGGGACTTAAAGAGTCTCATTTATATTTTTCTAAGTTTCGATATTAAGATCAATTTAAGCAATATTTAAATAAGCTGTATCTATTTAATGGAGCAAAAAGTGGACAAAATGATTATATTTGATATGGACGGAACACTACTTGACAGCAGCAGATCTATAACAAAAAGTATAAATTATGTCAGAAGAAAACTTGGATTGCGGCCATTTGAAGTAAATGAAGTAGTAAGACTCATCAATGAACCGGATAATGACTTACCAAAACTTTTTTACGAAGATAAAAGACCATACAATGAGTGCAGAGCCATTTTTGAAGAGCATTATATCCATAACTGTATAGTAGATATGGAACTATTTGAAGGCGTGGAAGATATACTCCAATCTTTACAAGATAGCTATAAAATGTGCGTTTTAACCAATGCCTACGGAGAATTTGCAAGAAAAATGCTAAAGCATTTAAAAGTAGATCATTATTTTTTGGATATTATCGGTTCGGATGATATAAGTGCAAGAAAACCTGACCCAAAAGGTATACATCATCTCTTAAAAAAGTATGCCGGCAACAAAAACAGTACAGTTTTTATCGGGGACAGTCTAAAAGATGAAGAGTGTGCAAAAAATGCCGGTATCAGATATATATTTACCGACTGGGGATTTGGCGAGAGTAGAGAGCCTGATTTTGTACTTACGGCAAAAAATACATATGATATACAAAATATAATATCAACAGTAGTTTCTTGATGGATTATCTACTTTATTTTGTTTTGACTCTGATACTGGCAACTCTGTTCTCTATGGGTGGAGCAGGGGCGGGAATAGCCATGATACCTATACTTAATTTTTTAGGTATTGAGTTAAATCTTGCAAAAATGGTAGGATTGTTTATAGGTTTTACCACGACTTTTACCTCAAGTATAATGAATTTCAAAAGAAAAGTACTTGATATAAAGTTTGCTTTACCTCTTGCATTGGCACTTTTTTTATCTGCCCCCATAGGCGCTCAACTTTCAAAATTTGTTGACAAAGAGATTGTAAAAATTTTATTTGCACTCTTTTTATTAATAAGTGCTACAATGATGCTGTTTTTTAAGAAAAAAGCAAAAGCAAACCTACAAACACCTTTTGTACTAGGTATAACCGGCATATTTATAGGATTATTATCTGGACTTTTGGGAGTAGGCGGGGGTAACATGTTGCTTCCTATTTTGGTACTGTTCGGGTATGAACCAAAGAAAGTAGCTGTTACAGTAAGCTTTGTTGTACCGTTTTCAGCTTTTACTTCATTTTTAAGCTATGCAAGTTTTGTTCAAATTGACTGGATATTGTTATCGGTAACTACAATTGGTGCTGTTGCGGGAGGATACTTGGGAAATTATCTGATGCATTTTAAACTCACACAATCCCAAATTAAAAAGGTTATTGCCATAATTCTTTATATTTTGGCTTTAAAAATGTTATGGCATATATTTTAGCCGACTCCTTGGTGTAATTACGCCACATTGCCTATATATTTGTGGTACTCTTTGATAGTTTTATATGCCTGTTGAATTTTCTGAAATTTTTTACTGTAAACCTTAATGATAAGCGTATTGTCACTGAGTATATTGTCAGGATGATACTTTTTAACCAAGGAAAGATAGTTTGCTCTTACTTTTTCATATGAATCTTCCTGTGAGCAATTTAACAGTTTGTAAAAATCCTCAAGAAGTAAATTGACAGACTTTCTTTTTTTTGGAGTACAGGATAAATACAGTTCAATTTCATCAAAAATATTTTTATCATAATGAAAATGTATAAAATTTCCCAATATCTCCTTCATGGCCGTAAATTCTTTTAATTTTGCAATAATACTTCTGTCAAAATCAAAAATCAATACTCTGTTGTTTGAGGGGCGATATAAGACTCTGTATTTATCAAATATATTTTGCAGTCCTCTTAAAATAAGCCTGTTTTTTATATCCATCTCTATCTCAACCGAAGAGTTTTGTTTGGAAAAATTTAGCTTTAGATTTACGATATTTTGTATTTGATTTTTTTTGATAAGTGTTATTTTTATGATTTTATTGACAGCTTTTTCTATTTGCCATATTTTTTTAAGTTTTTTGCCGGTTTTTCTTGCATATATTCTTGAAAGAAGTTTCAAAAAATATTTTCGTCCAATCTCCTCTGAAGAGTCGTTGAAAACTATGATTTTATTTTTATTGCCGATTTTGTTTTTAAAATTTTTATCAATCAGGCTTTTTAGATAGTAGAAAGTTTGAACATCATCCTTGATAGTTATATTGATTGACTTGTCATTTTGTTTTATCTTCATTTATCATAACCTCGTTTAAAAGTTGCAATAAATGAAGCAAATTTTATACCAGTTTATTATATCTCATAAAGCTTTTTTAGTTTTACATACTCTTCATGCAAACTGTCTCTTATCTCATCTGCAAGTTTTTCACCATTTTTAAAATTTTTTTGAATCATACTGTCAAGGGTTGAGAGTACTTCAAAAAAGTCACTCTCGAGCTCTTTTTTCTTCTTTTGTTTAGCCTGCAGAGTTTCAAAAAAAGCCAGTTTTCTTATCAGAGATGATAAATTATCTTCCAACTCTTTGGCATCCACTCCATCTTGGAGTTTATACTTTTCATCGGCCAATACACTGTTTTTTTCTATATTTGACTGAAGCTCTTTTATATACCCTTCAACGATTCTGGCATATTTGGCATAGAGTTCATAAGACTTGTCTTCTAAATTATCTATATTTGAAGTAATTTTATTTATATTTTTATACATAAAAAATGCTACTATAGCTGAAACTACCAAAACCGGCACCAAATGCTCCATAAATCCCTCCTGCCATTTATCTTTATATATTAGAATTCATTAAAAATTATAACAAAATGTTACTTAAATCAAAAAACAGAATCATTTTGATATATTTTAACTTATTTCAAAGAAAAAAAAGAGTATTTTATAGCTTTAGGGTACCTCTAACAATAGGTAATACTCACAACATCTTCAGCTTTTGTATAGAC
>CAZMKH010000174.1:0-3265 GCA_964566455.1 uncultured Campylobacteraceae bacterium
ATTTTTTACTTTTTTTGCACAATAATATATTTGCCAAAACACAGGGAAAAATTATTCGAGACGGTATTGTACAAACAGGAATATCAGCAACTGTAGGAGTAGCAAGTGAAGTAGCCAAGACAATAAACGAAGGCGAAATTAAAGTAGCAACATCCAATCTTGTTAAAAATATAAATAAAATGCAGACCATTGAAAAGACTTTAAATACAAAAAAATATAAAATATTAAAAAATATTAAGTATATGAAACTTCAAAAGGCACCCAAGTATGAAATAAAGAGTTTAGAAAAACAGTTAAAATTAATTAATGCCGGACTTGGTGATATAAAAAAAGCTAAAAATTTATTGGCAGAAGAGGGTATTAAGGTTATTAAGGTTATTAAACCTAATTTGAACTATGCAAAAAAGTTGAAAATTTTAGGTCATACTGCTGATGGTCTTGCGATAGCAATTAATGTTACTGAATTAAGACAGGCATATAAAAATAATAACAGATTAAGAATACATCATAAATGGGAAGAGCTTGTAGCAAATGGAGCTGTTATTGCTGCAAGTGCCATTGGTGGTCCTGTTGTCGGTATTCCAGCAGCTATAGCAGTTGGAATAGGCGCAACTTTTAATGATGCTTCGGAAGAAATGGTTCAAGAAGAAGTAAAAAAAGCAAAAAATAAAATCATTCATCTCAATGAGTCACTATCAAATGAAGCTCTTACGGAGAGCATGATAAAAAGTATGCAAAAAATTGCAAAAGAACCATTAAGCTACACAAAAAATGCCATAAGAGAAAAACTTCGAAAAGCATTTAACAATGATATTCAACAAATGCTTAAAACCGTAAATAACGAAATAGATAAAATCAATAAGCGTAGGATATATGTACCATTTAAAGGAAGGTTAGTTAGAAACCAAGGTGATGCACTACTTTATGACTGGTTACAAAATCAAAAGAATATTTTGACAAATATTCAGATGTATTCACTTTTTGGAAACAACAAAGACAATTCAAAAATAGCGCAGTTTGTAAAACATTATACTGATGACTTGGCCGATAAGTATATCAGGTATCAAATAAATTATTTAAGTAAAAATGATATTGGAACAATAGTAAATTCATTATCACAACCTCAGCCTATAGCCGTTAAACAGACAAAAGAACCGAAAGTCACAACTGAAAAAGTTAAAGAAGACCCTATCACACTTGCAGGCAAGAAAGTTGAAAAACTTCCAAAAGCAAAAACCGCAACAAATCCAAATATTGACACAAATAAAAATAAACTCGATATCATAAAAGAAAAAGATGCGAAACTTAAAGTTACCATAAGAGAGAAAAACAGGCTCGATAGAGTCATAGAGAAAAAAAGAGAACGGTTAAATCAGCTAAGAGAGCAGCAAAATAACGAAAACAGATACACTTACACCGGGCAACAGGGTAAAAAAAGAGTAAAAAAGATAAATGTTTCAAAACTTAAGTACCTTGTAAGAGCGAGACACTTCATACAAAGAAGAAGCAATATACCTTTTATCAAGTGGAGCAAACAGGACAAAGTGGCTCTTGGGATACTTGCTACCAATCTTGGAGTAAGATACGGCAGCAATATCATCAGTAGAGCCATTTACCTAAAAGCCATGCTAAATCGTGGTAAATTTGCCTTTTTAAGAGATAAGTATGCTACTACTTATACATATCAAAATATCAACAATAAAAGAGTAACACCAAATCCAAACTACAGTATGTATGATCTGCAGGCAGAAAATCTACTTAGAGAAATAAACACTCTCAGTGATAAGGCAAACCATTTAAACGATCAGATAAAAGTCGCCCAATCTTCTCTCATGCAGTTACAAAACAGTTTGGGTGATACTGTTGATGATTACCTAAATGACAACAAGGAGGAGTTAAGCTCATCTTCCGCTCCAACACCACAGTTGGCAGGAGAGTCATGGGCGGGAGGAACTACTTACAACTCCGAAGATAGAAGCAGCGGTATTTTGAGATATTGGGGTGGAAACTTTTTTGACAGTAGTTTACTTAGTGCTTCAGAAGGGTACGGACCTATATTTAATGTAGATGAAACAGGCTGGGAAGGTTTGGTAGATAATGGAATTATAAAAAGTGTCAGAATTATTCATGGAGAAAACAGTGCTTCGGATAATACAAAAGAGTTTATTATAAGACACAATGAAATAGATACTTCATCATCTTTTTATGACCCGCATATAAATTCCCTAAAACTTAAAAAAAACCTTCCTAACGACAATACACTCTCTATAAAAACAACCGGGCATTATGACTATTCGGCATGGGGGTCTTGGGAGCAAACAGGCGGACTTTACACCAACATAAACAGTGGCTCAGGAGTAGAGCAAAAAGCTATGCATAACAATTGGATATCAGGAGAAAGAACAAAAGATCTTCCGACTCTTGGAAGTGCTACCTACAGTGGAAGTGTAGCCGGGCACTGGTATGCAAATGGATCAGGCACAACAGCAGGAGGTTCTTACGGTGGAGCAGTTGATGGGAGTATCAGCTTGACAGTTGATTTTGCAAATACATCCATGGTGGGAAATATGCAAATAAACAAAGTAGGCGGAGGCTCTATGACTTCTGCAACATTGGATAACATACATATCGACAGGCACAGCGCAAGTTTTGCAGCCAGGCTTACAGGCGGCAATGTGGACAGCAGGCTTACAAGCGGTTCACAAAATATGATATCAGGTCAGTTTTTCGGACCTCATGCCGAAGAGGTAGGAGGAGGTTGGAATGTCAAAACAACCAATGGTGATCTTGCAGATGGAATTTTTGCTGCAAAACGACAAGCAAGCCAGCCTGCACAACCTCTGGCTCCATAAAAACTGAAAAATAGGATAAAAAATGAGAAAAATATTTTATATATTATTGCTAAGCACTATACTGCTTAGCGCCAAAGAGATAAAAGATATCAATCAAGAAGCCATAACATATCTTGAAAGTAAAAATCCTGTCAAAGCATATGAAGTTTTATCTAACTCGTATAAAAAAGGTGTATATAACAATGAAACACTTTTTTTGCTTGGAACTTCAGCAAAGCTAAAAGGAGACTATAAAAATGCCATAAAATATTTTGAGTTACTGCTTTCAAGAGATAAAAGGGCAAACAGGGTAAGGCTTGATTTGGCTGCGATTTATTATCGCATAGGCAAACTAAAAAAAGCTAAAGAGTTACTTTTGATAGTAAAAGCTTCCCACCCTCCCAAGAAAGTCGGAGACAATATAGATATGTTTT
>CAZMKH010000175.1:0-3263 GCA_964566455.1 uncultured Campylobacteraceae bacterium
AAAAGGATAAACCCATGAGGGTATTTTTGATGTATAAAGATAAAGATTTTGACGACAAAGCAAGTCTACCGTTTAATAGTGATACCCTTATGAATGATCTTGGTTTGGAAATTATCCTAAAAGCTATGTCAAACGGTGATGAATTTATTTATGATATGTCAAAAGCAGCTTTTTTAAATACTCTTACAAAAAAAGAGGAGGTACTTTACAGACAAGAGGTACTAAAAGATTGCCTAAATAACGAACAGACAGTAAAAGATATATATGCGTTGAGTATAAAATCCATAGAAAAAAAGCATGAAAATCTGCTTGGTATATTTGGCAGGTTTCCGGGCTCACTTTTAAGTAGCAGCGTCTCACTGCTTGATATGTATTTTGATATACTAAAAGAGTTAAGAGAGATTGCAGATACCAATAAGCAAAAGTTTAACTCATTAGGATTTAAAAGATTTTTCACAATGATTCAAGATGAATTGAGTGAAGAGTATATAACAAATGTCAAAGAGTATTTAAAAGAGCTTAGGTTTAAAAAAGGGGTGCTTTTAAGTGCAAAATTAGGATATGCAAATGAAGGCATCAATTATACTCTAAGAAGAGATAAATATGCTTTAAAAAGCTGGCTTGGCAAAGTTTTTATAAAAAAATCAAAAGAGTATAGTTACACTCTGCACCCAAGAGATGATGCGGGAGCAAATATACTAAGAAATATCCGAGACGAGGCACTTTATGATGTTGCTTTGTCGCTAAGCCGCTCAGCAAAACATGTGGATAACTTTTTTAAACTCCTAAGAAAGGAGTTTGCTTTTTATCTTGGATGTATAAATTTGCATAAAACTTTAAAAAAGAGCAACCTTCAAAGTACTTTTCCAAAAGTTTGTGATAAAGAGGAGTTCAAGCTAACTTCAAAAGGAGTATATGATATATCTTTGGCACTGATTTTAAACAAAGAGGTTATAGGCAATGATTTGGATGCAGATAAAAAAGAGCTTATCATCATAACAGGAGCCAATCAGGGAGGAAAAACTACATTTTTAAGGAGTGTGGGTATTGCATACCTAATGATGCAAAGCGGTATGTTTATACCGGCAAAACAGTTTGAAGCAAGCATAAGCAGCGGAATTTTTACCCACTTTAAAAAAGAGGAAGACAAAACTCTAAAAAGCGGTAAGTTTGATGAAGAGCTTTTAAGAATGAGTCAAATCATAGAGCACATTCATCCAAATGCACTCATACTTTTTAATGAATCTTTTGCTTCAACAAATGAATTTGAAGGCTCTCAAATAGCAAAAGAGATAGTACAGGCGCTACTGAAAAAAGATATAAGAGTCTTTTTTGTAACTCATATGTATGAGTTATCTAACTATTTTTATCAGCAAAAACTTGGCAATACCATTTTTCTAAGAGCAAACAGAAAAAAAGACGGACAAAGAGACTTTAAAATCATCCCGTCTCCTCCTTTGCAAACAAGTTATGCAAAAGACATTTATAAAAAAATCTTTCAGGTATAATGCATAAATGAAATTAAAAGAAAAAATTCGTTCTGATATATCAAAAAATAGAGAACGCATAAAAAAACTAGGACCCGGTCTCATCACAGGCGGGGCGGGAGATGACCCTGCCGGTATAGTCACTTATGGGGTTGTAGGGGCTACTACAGGATTTTCTCAGTTGTGGCTGCTGCTTCTTTCAACGCCCATGATGATTGCCATTCAAAATATGGTAGCCCGCATAGCCATAGTAACAGGCAAAAGCTTGCCGGAAATTACCAAGGCATACTATTCTAAAAAAATAACAGTTGTAATGATATTGACACTGTCCCTTGCCAATATCCTAACCATTGGCACCGACCTCAATGCAATCTCTACGATATTTCATATGATATCAGGATATCAAACAGTGTACTTTCTTATACCTATCACTGCGCTTATAGCTTATTTGATTACTTTTGGAAAATATGAAAAAATTAAAAAAGTCCTTATTTGGCTTACTGCTGTACTTGTGGTTTATATCATAGCTGCAATTCTTGCAAAACCCTCTTTGGTATTATTGGTAAAATATACATTTATGCCTCACATTGAACTAAGCAGCGTATGGATCATAGCTGCACTAGGTATGCTTGGAACAACCATATCACCTTATTTGATGTTTTGGCAGGCATCAGAAGAGAAAGAGGAAAAAAACAGTATCGTCCAGGCAGATGAAGTAAGTTATGACACCGTTACAGGGATGGTTTATTCAAATTTGCTTGCATATACCATGATAGTAACAGGAGCAGTTATGCTTTATGGCACACATTCTAGTATAGAAGATGTCGCAACACTCACAAAAGCATTACACCCTGTTGCGGGAGATTATGCCTTTAGCTTGTTTGCACTCGGTATCATCATATCAGGTTTTTTGGCTATTCCTGTTTTAGCCGGCTCTACGGCATATGCAGTTGCCGACACCTTTGGGTGGAGAGAAGGCATGGACAATAAAATAAGTGATGCTAAAGGTTTTTATATAGTTTTTGTAGGTGCTATGGTGATAGGAGATATCATAGATATCATCCCCAATATTACTGTAGTTGATGCACTATATTATTCACAGGTATTAGACGGTATGCTTATCCCCGTTCTTATAGCTTTTGCACTGATGATAGCCAACAACAGGTCTATTATGGGAGAATACATTGCCACAAAATTTCAAAATTTCTTCTCTTTTTTTGCTATGATTGTTACAATTGGGCTGACATTAGCTATGATTTGGCAAAGCATTGCTTAATTTTATTTGCAAATAACAGTTCTATCTAAAAATCCATTTTGTTTTTTTATACTTTGACAATCTTTTTTCTTTAAAACAGCTTTTTTAAAAGAATCCTTCCAAAGTATAGTTTCATCAAGATTTAAACTTCTCAAATCCAATCCGTCAAGTTCACTTACACCTATGGCGCCATACTTTAAGTCACAGTTCTTTAAAACAGTTCTTCTTAAGTTTAAGTGCCAAAGTCTGGCTTCAGACAGATCTGCATCTATAAGCTTTGCACCTTTTAAGTTTGTTTTTTTAAATACGATACCGTTTGCTTTTGCTTTTAAAAGGTTTGCATTCGCAAAGTTTGCTCCTCTTGCATTTGCTTTGGTCAAATTTGTATTTTTCAGGTTTGTATTTGAAAAGTTACTGTACATCAAGTCTGCCCCGCTTAGATTTGCTCCCTCCAAATCTGACTTGCTTAAGGGCATCTCTAAAAACCCTATACATTGATAGAAGCAAGAAAAAGGGTAAGA
>CAZMKH010000176.1:0-3261 GCA_964566455.1 uncultured Campylobacteraceae bacterium
TAATTATATCCAATTTTTCTTTATCCCACTTGTAGTTTAGAAGTTCTTTTAACTCTTCTAAAGTGCCTTGCTTTTTATATCTTGATATATCTGTTTCAAGAGGGTAGAGCACATTTTGGTAAAAGTTTTTTAGATAATTTTGCCTATCTTTTTTAAAAGCCATAAGTTGGAGTCTTTTAAACTTTTCATCTCTGTCTTGAAAAAATGCCGGCGAAAAGAGTTGCAGGGTGTCAATTCTGTTTTTTGAAGAGTAAACTTTTTCAAAAGCTTTTATCGCTCCATAGCTAAAACCGGCTACACAAAAGTCACTCTCTGTCAAAAAGTCTCTAAATAACTCCTGCTCATTTTCAAAGCAAAATCCGCTAAAATATCTCATTGACTATGCTTTTTAACTCCTCTTTGGTAACTATCTCATCTTTTAGCATTTTCTCTTTTATGGTTTTCAGGGCATCTTCGTATCTTTCAAGGAATTTTTTGACATCCTCTTTGGCTTCTTCTAGGATATTGGCACTGTCAAGTTTGTTTGGATAGATACTGTTGCCCATACCGTACTTTTCTACCATTAGATTTGCCAAATCTTTTGCTTTTTGCAAGTCGTTTAACGCATTTGAAAATTTATCCTGATAAAAAAGCTCGGTTGCCGTCATACCGGAGAGATAAACTTTTATCTTTGAAAGCATTGCGCTGCGGGATTCTATCTCTTTGTCTATATCTTTTATACCGTCACTTACAATGGAAACTTTGTCAAAGCTCACATCAAACCAGTATGCACACAGGGCTTTGGCTGATTGGTAAAGGGCTTGTATATCTTTTTCTTCATTTGAAAATGAGAGGATTTTCTTTTTACCAAGAAGTACTTTGTCTCTGACTGCATAAAAGTCACTTTCTTCTATAACTTTAGAGCCTCTTTTTAAAGCATTGATAGCTGCTTCGTTTACCAGAGTGGAAAGTGCCGCTCCACTGAAGCCTACAGTTATCTCAGCTATATTTTTGGCATTTACTTTGTGTTTTTTATCTCTTAGATAAATGTTTATGATAGCTTCTCTTTCGCTTTTGTCAGGAAGTGAAACAAAAACTCTTCTATCAAATCTGCCTGAGCGAAGCAGTGCCTCATCCAAAACTTCTATCTTGTTGGTTGCGGCTATGACTATGACTCCTGAGCTGTCTTCAAAACCGTCCATCTCTGAGAGGAGTTGGTTTAGGGTGGATTCTCTCTCATCATTTCTAAGTCCGCCTCTTGCTTTTCCGACAGCATCTATCTCATCTATAAAGATGATGGAGGGTGCATACTTTTTGGCATAGGCAAAAAGCTCTCTTACTCTTTTGGCGCCGATTCCCACATAAATCTGTACAAAAGATGAGCCGCTTTGGTAAAAAAACGGTACATTTGCTTCACCGGCAACCGCTTTGGCTATCATAGTTTTTCCGACACCCGGAGGTCCTACCAAAAGTACGCCTTTTGGAAGTTTGATGCCAAAGTTTTTATATTTGCTCGGGTTTCTTAAAAAGTCAACTATTTCAGTAAGCTCCTCTTTTACTTCATTTATGCCTGCTACATCTTTGAAAGTGATGTTTGAAACCACCGGTTTTATGGGGGTACTCATCAAGCTGTCTATATCAAAAGCCTGTTGTTTTGTTCTTTTTTCCTCCATTTTGCTTCTTGCTTGCATATCTTTTTTTCTAAGATAGAGTATAAAAGCAAATATCATCAAAAAGAGGATAATTCCACTGGCAAGGTCACTTGCAAAAGTACTGTTTTGGGCAATGTCAAGAGGAACTTTTTTGACCAACTCTTTTATATCTACACCGTCTTTTACTATCTTGTACTTTATGCCGTTATTGGTTTTTAGGATGATTTCATTACCGTCTATGGTGGCATTTTTTATATCGTTTGAGTCTAAAAGCAGCTGATATGTTTCATAGTTTATACTTTGGGCTTGATTTTTAACATAAGCAAATACAAAAAGAGCCAAAAGAACTATCAAGGCGATAACACTATAGATAAATTTTTTGTTTTTAAAATCCAGCATAATTCATATCCTCTTTTACATCATATTCATTTATCATAAGCCATTCATTTTGCAAATCTTTATCTGATTTTATCCTGATTCTGTTGTAAAACTGATCAAAACCGGTAAAATAACCATCCTTAAACTCTTCAACCAACACTTCAAGAGGTTTATCGCCTCTTTTTCTAAAGTTATAGTTTTTCTCTTCTATGAGTTTTGTAACTTTTGCGTGTCTAAGCTTTGCTATATCTCCTTTGATATCCTCTTTCATAGAGGCCGAGGGAGTTCCTTCTCTTTTGCTGTATGTAAAGCAGTGGATATGGGTAAGCGGTAAAATTTCAAGTTTTTTATACCCGTCTTCAAATCTCTCTTCGCTTTCACCAGGGTGTCCTACTATAAAGTCTGTTCCCAAAGCAAAACCTTTATCACTTAACTCTTCAAACAGCTTGATATCATTTTTAAAACTGTTTCTTCTGTGCATAATTTTGAGCATCTCTTCGTTTGTATGCTGAAGAGCTATATGCAAATGCCTCTCAAGCCAACTCTCATCAAGTATCTCTTTAAAGTCATCATCTATCTGTATCGGCTCGATACTGCCCAGTCTTATACGCTTGACTCCTCTTATGAGTGAAATTTTTTTTAAGAGTTTGCCAAGAGTCGTACCTTTGTCTTTGCCATAGCTTCCTATATTTGTACCGGTCAGGATAAATTCATTATAATCATTTTGTGTAAGTATCTCAATCTGCTTTAAAATCTTCTCTTCATCCTGACTTCTTGCATCACCCCTGACATACGGAATGATACAGTAGCTGCATCTAAAGTTGCAACCCTCTTGTATCTTTATAAAAGCTCTGTTTTTTCCTTCAAAGTCATATACTATACTTTTTTCTACCGAGTTTAAGTCACCGATTTTTATAAATCTCTCACTGTTTTTTAGGATTTGGTTGATATTTTCTTTTTCCGAGTGTCCAAAGACTCCAAAGACTTTTTTATCATTAAAAAGCTGTTCACCCTTGCTGATAGCTCCGCATCCGGCGTAGATAACTTTTTTGCCCAGCTTTGAAGCCTTGGATACATAGCTCCTGGCCCTGCTGTCAGCCGAGTTTGTAACTGTACAAGAGTTTATCACTATAATATCAGCCTCTTTTTCATCACTTACTACATCAAAATCTTTCAGATTTTCTATCATCACCTGTGTATCATAGATATTGGTACGACAACCAAAGGTTTTAAAGTAAACTTTTTGACTCAT
>CAZMKH010000177.1:0-3238 GCA_964566455.1 uncultured Campylobacteraceae bacterium
GGATGGCTTACGGTCTGCCTGCAAAAGAGCAAGCTGAGGCACTCATAGGCCATGCTAGCCACAAAAAACTTTTGCGCTCTACTGAGAAGTTTAATGTCATAGAGCAGTTAAACCACCTCTTAACATATCCTGCGGTAAAACACAAAGTTCACTCCGGTGAACTTCACGTAATGGGATGGTTTTATCATATACAAAGCGGTAATTTAGACTACTTTGACCCGATTGAATACAAATTTACACCACTTGAATATTTAGAATCTAACGAATGATTTATCATAAAGTTTAAAAATAGTTTCAACATAAAAAGATATAATCTAAAAATTTTAACCATTAGGAGATTATAATGAAAATTTTTAAACTTTCGGCTGCAATAATATTATCGCTGTTTACTTTAAGTGCTTTTGCTCAAACTAAAAGAATCACTTACAAGTCTGCAAAATCGACCTCATCATACTACCAAATGGCAGTACAACTGGGTGAAAATATCAATAAAGTTACAAACGGGGATATAAAATTTACCATCGAAGAGTCTCAAGGCTCTGTACAAAATGTTAAAGAAGCTAGAAAAAGAAAAGGTAATTATGTTTTTACAACTCCTCCTGTACTTATAAAACTGGCTCTTAAGAAAAAAGCCATGTTCAAGCACGACAATCCTCAAGATTATCAAAAAATAAGAGCTTTGTTTCCCATACCGTTTTTAACTATGCATTTTGTAGTCAGAGCTGATAGCGGTATCAAAAATTTTAGTGATTTAAAAGGAAAAAGTTTGCTTATAGCAAGAGGAACATTTGGAGCAAAAGAGGCTAAAAAATATATGAAACTTTTTGGGCTCAAAGGAAAAGTAAAACTTGTCAATGCGGAACTTTCAGGAGCAGTTACGGCTTTAAAAAATTCTCAAGTTGACGGATTTGCCACTGCCGGCTCATACCCTGCTCCAAATGTTATAGAAGCAAGTGCCACTACCAAGATAAATCTTTTAAGTATGAGCGACGAACAGATAAAAAAGACAAAAAGAGATAAACTTATCATTCCTGCCGGTACTTATAAGGGCGTAAACTATGATGTAACTACTACTACTTTGCCTGTTGGAGTATATACTACAACAAATATGGATGAACAAACAGCTTATGAACTTACCAAAGCTTTTTGGGAAGCAAAGCCACTTCTTGAAAAACAAAGCAAGTGGTGGAAAGCAGTTACTTACAAAAACTTAAATATGTTTAATGTAAAACTTCACAAAGGTGCTTTGAAATACTATAAAGAGATGGGAGTAAAAATACCTGAAAAATTGCAATAATATATGCTAGAAATTATCCTGCATAAAGATAAAGCTTTGCATGTTACCACTGCCATTTTGGCTTTGGTAACTGTCTTTTTTCATATATATCTTGTTTTTACAGGGCTTATACCAAACCTTGTAAGCAGACCAATCCATCTGGCTTTTGCATTTATTTGGGTCTTTTTATTTGACCAAAAAAGCTCCAAGCCTGTAAGATACATAGGTTATATACTGCTCATTTTATCTTTGATATCCTCATTTTATATAGTATATAATCATTTTGATATAGAAGATCAATACGGTTCACTTGAAGGGGGTATCCAGTATGTCATATCTATAGTACTTATTGTAAGTGTCTTGGAAACTGCGAGACGATCTGTAAAATGGGCTCTTCCTGTTACTGCTTTTATAGCCTTGCTTTATGGATTGTTTGGAAACTTGATACCTGGTGACTTTGGTCACCAGGAAATTCCGCTGGATAGCTTTTTGGGAACTATGGTGATGAGCGAGGGAGGAATATATGGCACTTTGACAGGAGTAAGTGTAAATGTTATAGCCATATTTGTTATACTCGGTGCTTATGTCGGTGCGGGTGAAGGCGGCAATGCCTTCATGTCTTTATCTACAAAATTAGCCGGCAGATTAAAAGGCGGTGCGGCAAAAGTCTCTGTTCTAGCTTCTGCATTTTTCGGTTCTATTTCAGGTTCAGCTTCAGCAAATGTTGCTTCAACCGGAGCTTTTACCATACCCACCATGAAAAGACTGGGCTATCCTCCGACTCTGGCTGCGGCTGTTGAGGCAGTGGCAAGCACAGGAGGTCAGATAATGCCGCCTTTGATGGGTGCCGGAGCTTTTATCATGGCGGAGCTTCTTGGGGTAAAATACAATGTCATTATGGCTGCTGCAATATTTCCGGCCATTTTATTTTTTATCACGGTCTGGATAGGAGTTGATATCTTTGCAAAAAAATACAACCTTTTGGCCATGAAAGAGCATGAGATACCCTCGACAACTATAGTTTTACAACTGTTGCCGTTTTTTGCAATACCTTTTGGTGTACTTTTGTATGCACTTTTACTCTTAAATAAAACACCCCAATACTCAGCTGCCATGTCAATATTTGCCGCAGTTGTTTTACTTGTGGTTGATAAAAACTGGAAGCTTTCTTACAAAAAATGGCTATTAAATTTTATTGAGGGCTCTATTATAGCTTCCAGACAAATTGCAGCTATAGCTTCTATCATAATATGTGCAGGAATTGTCATAGGAGTTTTAAACATAACAGGAGTCGGAGTAAAAATAACTTCAGCTATACTTTTTATAGCTCACGGGCAACTTTGGATAGCTTTAATACTTACAGCACTTGCTTGTTTGATACTCGGCATGGAAGTGCCGACAACTGCTGCATATATTATCTGTGTTTCTGTTGCGGGACCCATTCTGCAGGAGTTTGGCTTAAGCGCACTTAGTACTCATCTTTTTATATTTTGGTTTGCTTTACTTTCTACGATAACACCTCCTGTTTGTGGAACAGTTTTCATAGCTTCAGGAATTGCAGGTGCAAATTGGATAAAAGTTGCTTCCATAGCTATGAGGCTAGGAATCGGTTTGTATATAATTCCTATAGCTTTTATAACAAATAAGTATCTAATACACCCTGACAAACATTTTTTGTATGCTCTTTTTGAATTTTTAAAGATTTTTACAGGGCTTGTTTTTATCTCAAATGCACTGATAAAAGAGTATAAAAACTTTTTGATAAATTTGTTAATTTTACTAACAGGCTTTTTAGTGGCTGTTTACCCTCTCTGATTTATACAAACAACAATCCGATACCCATAAAAACAAAAAGCAAACCCGAAACTCTAAAAAAAATCTTTAGTTTTTCTTCGTTGAAAAACCAAGCTTTGGCTCTTTTTGAGATATATCCGTAACTCATCAATGAGCAAAATGAGATAA
>CAZMKH010000178.1:0-3212 GCA_964566455.1 uncultured Campylobacteraceae bacterium
CTTTAAAGAGCGACAAGCGTCGCGAGGGCACTCTGCCGAAGAGCTGTTTGTGGACTTGTTCACAAACAGGATATCAAAATGAAAGGAGGATAAATGGCGAAAGATGATGTTATAGAGATTGACGGCAAAGTTGTTGAAGCATTGCCAAATGCCACATTTCAAGTTGAGCTTGAAAACGGGCATCAAGTGCTTTGTCACATTGCCGGAAAAATGAGAATGCATTATATAAAGATAATGCCCGGAGATAAAGTAAAAGTTGAATTGACACCCTATAGTCTTGATAAAGGTCGTATAACTTATAGATATAAGTAACATTTTATCAAATTTAGGGTATAATTCATCCCTTTTTGAAACTGTATGAAGAATAACTAAAAAAGCACCACTATTTTTTTAGTTATTGGTTTGCACTACTTCAGCAAACCTAAGTCAGTTCATTATTAGTGGAATTAATTCAAGGAGTTTGAAGTGAAAGTTAGACCTAGTGTCAAAAAGATGTGCGCTAAATGCAAGATCATTAAAAGAAGAGGGGCTGTTAGAGTAATCTGCGTAAACCCTAAACATAAACAAAGACAAGGATGATTTGATGGCGAGAATTGCTGGTGTAGATTTACCGATGAAGAAAAGAATAGAGTATGCTTTGACATATATCTATGGAATAGGACTTAAAACATCAAGAGATATTTTGAATGCCACAGGAATTTCATATGATAAAAGAGTCAATGAACTCAGTGAAGAAGAAGCAGCTGCTATAAGGCAAGAGATCCAAAAAAACTATACAGTTGAAGGTGATCTTAGAAAACAGGTAGCTATGGATATCAAAGCATTGATGGATTTGGGAAATTACAGAGGTTTAAGACATAGAAGAGGATTGCCTGTTCGTGGTCAAAAAACAAAAACAAATGCAAGAACCAGAAAAGGCAGAAAAAAGACTGTCGGTTCTGCCGCAAAGTAAGAGGTGTAATAAATGGCAAAAAGAAAAGTAACTAGAAAAAAAGTTGTAAAGAAAAATATCGCAAAAGGTATAGTATATATTTCTGCAACATTTAATAATACCGTTATTACAGTAACTGATGAAATGGGAAATGTTATAGCTTGGAGTAGTGCCGGAAGTCTTGGATTTAAAGGAAGTAAAAAATCAACTCCATATGCTGCGCAGCAAGCAGTAGAGGATGCACTTAACAAAGCAACCGAGCATGGCATAAAAGAGGTAGGCATAAAAGTCCAAGGACCGGGAAGCGGTAGAGAAACTGCAGTAAAAAGTGTAGGTGCATACGAGGGTATAAAAGTAACATTTTTCAAAGATATAACCCCTTTGCCGCACAACGGATGTAGACCGCCAAAAAGAAGGCGTGTATAAAGCTTAGGTTTTAGGATTTAGGATTTAGGTTTTAGAGGGTAGTTTATAATAATTATAGAGGTATTGCACAAATAATGAAATTTCAATACCTTTGCCCTTTCACCCCTGCTTCAAGCTCACAGCACCAAGCTATGAGCTGTTTTTAAAAGGCTATTTAGGAGATAAATAATGGCAAGATATAGAGGACCAGTTGAAAAATTAGAAAGAAGACTAGGAGCTAGTCTGGCACTAAAAGGCGAGAGAAGACTTGCAGGTAAAAGTGCTATTGATAAAAGACCTTATGCTCCGGGTCAGCATGGACAAAGAAGATCAAAGGTGAGCGAATACGGCTTACAACTAAGAGAAAAGCAAAAAGCAAAATTTATGTATGGTGTAAGCGAAAAGCAGTTTAGAAGACTTTTCAGCGATGCCAACAGAGCTCAAGGCAATACAGGTGAAAATCTTATACAGCTTCTTGAGAGAAGACTTGATAATGTAGTCTATAGAATGGGATTTGCAACTACAAGAAGATTTGCAAGACAACTTGTAACTCACGGTCATATTTTAGTTGACGGTAAAAAAGTTGATATTCCTTCTTACAGAGTAAAGCCGGGTCAAAAAGTAGAAGTAAGAGAAAAATCAAGAAACAATCCGCAGATTGTAAGGGCGATAGAGCTTACAGCACAAACCGGTATAGTTCCGTGGGTTGATGTAGATAAAGATAAGATTTTCGGAATATTTACAAGAATTCCTGAAAGAGAAGAGGTTGTTATCCCTGTAGAAGAGAGATATATAGTCGAATTGTACTCTAAATAATAAAGAGGCTTGATATGAATAAAATAAAAGTAACACCATATATGCCAACAGAATTGGAAGTCAAAAAGTTAGACGAAAATGTAGCTGAAGTACAGGCTTATCCGTTTGAAAACGGATTTGCCATCACTTTGGCTCACCCTCTAAGAAGACTTTTGTTTTCAAGCAGTGTAGGATATGCTCCCATAGGATTGAAAATCGAGGGAGTAACCCACGAATTTGACAGTATAAGAGGAATGCTCGAAGATGTAGCATTTTTTATAATAAATCTTAAAAACATAAGATTTAAAATAAATGATGAAAATACAAACAGGATTGTAATAAATTATACTTTTACAGGTCCAAAAGAGCTAAAAGGCAGTGATTTACAAAACAGTGATGTAAGTGTTGTCAATCCTGAGAGTTACCTTGCTACTCTAAATGAAGATGCAGAATTAAACTTTTCTGTTATCATTGAAAAAGGTATAGGATATGTTGCAAGTGAAGATGTCAGAGATGAGTTAGATCCTGGCTATATAGCACTAGATGCATTTTTTACACCTGTTAGAAAAGCTGTATATGATATAGAAAAAGTTTTGGTAGAAGACAATCCAAACTATGAAAAAATTGTTTTTACTATTGAAACTGATGGTCAAATAGACCCTGTTGATGCCTTTAAAAACTCTATAATGGCTATGAATGAACAATTGAGTGTATTCAACAAAATCATGGACAGTGACTTCCAAACAGGAGCAAATACTCAGGAAAACAGTTCTGAAATATCAAAACTTCTTCAAAGTATAGATACTTTAAAACTTAGTGTCAGGAGCTCAAATTGTTTAGAAAGAGCCGGTTTAAAATATATCGGTGAATTGGCAATAATGAGTGAAGGCGAGCTAAAGGCTATAAAAAATCTAGGTAAAAAGTCTCTTGAAGAAATTATAGAAAAAATGAAAGAGATAGATTTTCCTGTGGGTATGGAACTTAGTGAAGATACTTTGAACTTACTAAGCAAGAAAATTGAAGAGTTAAAATCAAAAGAAGAAGAGGAATAGAAAATGAGACATAAGCATGGATATAGAAA
>CAZMKH010000179.1:0-3209 GCA_964566455.1 uncultured Campylobacteraceae bacterium
AGCACGACGCTGGCAGCGTCGGGGTCAGCGGTTCGAGCCCGCTATGCTCCACCATACTTTAAAGATCTCCTTTTAGACCAAGTTTTTCGGCGTCTTTTTTCATGCCTTCTATAACTTCCGCAATCAGCTCACTTATATCCATGTTTATCATCTGTGCACCTTTTTCTATGGTTTGTCTGTCAACTCCTGCGGCAAATGACTTTTGTTTCCACTTTTTCTTTACTGATTTTGGAGTGAGGTCAAGTATGCTTTTACTGGGCCTTACATAAACGCAAGCCGTTATAAGTCCGGTTAGCTCATCGACTGCATACAGAGTTTTTTCCATTAAAGATAACGGCTCAATATCTGTACAAATCCCATAGGCATGACTCATCATGGCCCTTACATAAACTTCCGGATATCCGTTTTCTTCCATAATTTCCTTGGCTTTGTAGCAGTGTTCTTCAGGATATTTGCCATAGTCAAGATCATGTAAAAGTCCGACAACACCCCACATCTCTTCATCTTCGCCAAATTTTTTCGCAAAATGTCTCATTGCGCTCTCTACCGCAAGTCCATGCTTTACCAAAGAGTCATTGTCATTATACTTTTTTAATAACTCAAATGCATCTTCTCTAGTAGGAATCATTTTTATCCTTTTCATTTATATTTTATTGTAGTATAATTATATCTTAAATTTTTGAAAGTGAAATAATGATACACAGTGATATATTTTATCTTTTTTTGATAATATCTCTCGGCTATATTTTGGGAAATTTCAAGATCAAGGGTTTTTCTCTTGATGTTTCCGCTATGCTTATCGTGGCCCTTATCGCAGGACATTATGGACTTGTGGTTTCTGAAGAGTTTAAATTTTTTGGATTGGCTATATTTATATATGCAGTCGGGCTCCAGTCGGGTCCCGGATTTTTTGAAACGATTAAAACAGAGGGCTTAAAACTTAATATATTGGCAACACTGCTTCTTGTTATGATATTTGGCTCTATTGCTTTGATAAGTCTTTATATAGGCTTGAAGCCGACAGTAATAGACGGTATATTTACAGGTTCACTCTCAAGTGTTCCATCTCTTGCGGCTGCCCTGGAGATAAAAAATGATCCCAACATGTCAGTACTTTTTGGTATGGTTTACCCATTTGGTATAGTTGCGACTGTTTTATTCATCAGATTTGTCCCTGTTGTTTTTAGAGTAGATATAAAAAAAGAGATAAAAAATTATGAAGAGATGCAAAAAAGCAAATATCCCGAAGTTTTGGTAAAAAATTTTAAAATAACCAATGAAAATTTCAAGAAAAACGGAATAAAAAAATCCAAACTTCAAAAAATGACTGATACCATCATACACAGGATCGAATCAACCGATAAAAATCAGCAAAATCTTGATGATAAGATTTTGCACTATGGTGATGTTATACGAGTCTCAGGCACAAAAGAAAATCTTGAGCATGTAGGTATCATGGTAGGCAAAGAGGTAAAAAGCGACTTCTCTTTTCATGATGATATGAAAGTTTACAGACTATTGGTTACTTCAAAAAAAATAATAGGGAAGAAAATCTCAAGTATCAAAGAGTTAAAATCATACAGAGCCGTTATAACAAAAGTAAGAAGAAGCGGTATAGATATATCTCCATATCCAAACATGACTTTGATGCTTGGAGATAAACTCTATGTAGTTGCTCCAAAAAAATATGCGGATGAGATAACTTCTTTGATAGGTAATAATTTGCAAAAATATCCTGCAGCTGACTTTTTGCCTATATCCCTGGGTATAGTTTTTGGAATACTTTTAGGAAGCATACCATTTTCATTTCCTGTTGTGGGAACGATAAAACTAAGTTTTGTGGGAGGAATTCTCATAACAGCTTTGATACTGGGAAGGATAGGTCGAATAGGACCTGTAGTATGGCAAATGTCACCAAATTCTACAACACTTATGAAAACCTTGGGTCAGCTTATATTTATGGCAGCCATTGGAACAAATGCCGGTAAATATCTTGTAGAATCTATAAAAACAAACGGATTTATGCCGGTTTATATTGGATTGTTCGGTCTTATATTCTCACTTTTAAGTATGACATTTATCTGTAGATTTGTTTTAAAAATGAATTTTTTAAAGATATTGGGGCTTTTAAGTGGAAGCATGACTTCAACGCCGTCCCTGACTATGGCAAACAATTTGACAAAGAGCGATTATCCGTCCATATCTTATGCTGCAGTATATCCTTTGGCTCTGGTTTTGGCGATTGTAATGGCCCAACTTGCCCTAAAGGTACTTTAAGTGCGTGGATGTTTTGGAAAAATTGATTATCTAAATTTATTGCCGTTTGACTTTTTTGTAAAAAGCTCTAATCATACATACATAAAAAAAGCTATAAAAAGATCTCATCCAGCACATATAACAGAACTCTTTTTAAAAAAAAAGGTAAATGCCGCATTTATTTCAAGTATAAAAAGCAAAGGGCAAAAATGTCTTGATGCAGGCATAGTTGCCGATGGTGAAGTTTTGAGTGTTTTTGTATGCGAGGGTGAAGATAAAGATGACAATGAATCAAAAAGTTCAAATGTACTCAAAGATATATTAAATCTAAAAGGAAAAGTTGTTATAGGCAACAAAGCTTTGCAAATGTATCACAAAAACAAAGAAGATTGTACAGATTTGGCAAAAGAGTGGAAGAAGCAAACTGGACTTCCTTTTGTATTTGCCACTTTTTGTGTAAACTCAAATATAAAATATTATGATAAAATAATAAAGCAGTTTTTAAAACATAAAGTCAAAATTCCATACTATATCAAAAAAAGAGAAGCGCTAAAACTCAATATTCCTATGAGTTTGGTAGAACTGTATCTAAAAAAGATAACATATAGTATAGGAAAAGATGAAAAAAAAGCAATTAAGCTTTTTTTAACCAAATCGAGACTTAAAGGAAAATAAAATGGCAAAGATAGAATTTTTAGGACCCATAAAAAGAGATAGCATAGAGGTTGATGTCAAATCTTTAAAAGAGTTAAAAGAGTATTTTAAAGATGATGAAGAGTTAAAACCATGGCTAAAAATATGCGCCGTATCGGTAAATGACAAGATAATATGCTCCACCGACACCCCTCTAAACAAAAACGACAAAGTATCCCTACTACCACCGGTCTGTGGTGGATAAAACGAATAAAAAACGACAACTGCTTGTCGTTTTTCGTTTTATCCTATGAACTCTC
>CAZMKH010000180.1:0-3159 GCA_964566455.1 uncultured Campylobacteraceae bacterium
TTACAGGAGCTAAAAACTTGCTTACGGCACCTATAAGGACGACATAAGGGTCATTCACGGCAGCCATTGCCGCAAAATCAGCGGCACTGAAGGTAAAACCTCCGTGGATAAGTCCCATTTCATCTACTGCCATCTCTCTTGTGCAACTTAGTTTTACCTGGGCGTAGTTTTCTTTAAGAGATACTATGTCACCGCTTAGATACTTTTTTATTTTAGTATGTGTTTTTAAATTGATGGATTCATCATCATCTGTTACAAAATTTTCAACCGGATTTACTTCTTCATTTGTTTCCACCACAGCTCCTAAAAATGCCTTTTAGTCTAAATCGGACAGAATATTGATTTGTTAATAGTATGTAGCCTTCACATAGACTCTTTTTGGGGCAGGATATCCTTCTACGGTCAGGTCCGGATTGTCTGGGTCTAAAAAGTTTTCCAAACTTTGAGACTCTATCCAGTTGGTTTTTCTTTGTTCTTGAAGGTCTGTTTTTTTTATCTCTAGAACTTTTATATCATTAAATCCGGCTCTAAAAAGCCAATTTTTCAAAGCCGGTATGGTTGGTATAAAGTATATGTTTGGAATTTTAGAGTATCTTTGTTTTGGAGTGAGTGCCATCTCCTCATCACCGTCTATCATAAAAGTATCCAAAAAAAGTTCACCGTTTTTATTGAGAGCTTTTTTGAGAGCTTTTAGTGTAGATATGGGGTCGCTTCTGTGGTATAAAACACCAAGACAAAATATAGTATCAAACTTGGTATCATAGATATCCAAATGCTCAACTCCCAAAAGTTCATATGTGATACTGCTTTTAATGTATTTGTCCACAAAATCAAACTGTGTCTTAAAAAGAGGCGAGGGGTCAAACCCCACTATCTTTTTTGGTTGTTGATTTAACATTCTAAACATATAGTAGCCGTTGTTGCACCCTATATCAGCTACTGTTTTATCTTTGAGGTTAAAGTATGGCTCCAAAAGATTGTATTTCATCCAGCTTTGCCACTCAGAGTCGATAAATGTACCAAACAGTTCAAAAGGACCTTTTCGCCAAGGCTTTAAAGATAGGGCAAAATTTTTTATATCCTCTTTTTGTTGGTCTGTTATGGTGGATGAGTCTATTTTAACGGTATTGCCCAGCTCTATCTTTATATCTTTGATATCAGGAAGTTTTAAGAGAGCCTCTCTTAAGGGCAGAATATTTTTAAAATTGAGAGATTTCGCTCTCTCTTGTCTTAGTTTTTCAAGAGAAGTCATTTTTGCTTGTCAAAATATAGAAGATTTTTATCACAGGTTTTATGATATATGCCCATTGCATCATAGTATTCATGGCAATCATTATAGTATCTGTTGGATATACCCCTGTCATTTATGTATAAACAACCGTTAAATAATAAAAGTATCAATATCATTAACATATATTTCATAAGATAAATGATAACATATCAAAGCAAAATTTACAATTAGGAGACGCTTTGAATACTTTGGAAATTTTTAAAAAGATTTGTACTATTCCGCACTGTTCGCATAACACTTCAAAATTGAGAGATTTTATAGAAGAGTTTTGTTTGAAAGAAGGATGTTTTGTAGAAATTGATACGGCAGGGAATATCTTGGCAAGAAAAGGGTATCCCAAAATTTGTCTCCAGGCTCATTATGATATGGTTTGCATGGGCAGGGCTCCGGATATCGAAGTGTATGAAGAGGATGGCTACCTAAAAGCCAAAGATTCATCTTTGGGAGCGGATAACGGTGTAGGTGTTGCTATAATGCTTTTAATGGCTTCAAAGTATGATGATATAGAACTGTTATTTACCAATAATGAAGAGGTAGGAATGCTTGGAGCCAGAGATATCAAGCTATCAATAAAGTCAAACAAGATACTAAATCTTGATACCGAAGAGGAAGCAAAAGTATTTATTGGTTGTGCTGGTGGAGTGGATATAGATGCTAAAAAAGAGTTTAAAATAGTAAAATTAATAGATGAAGAGATATATAAAATATCTATTTCAAATCTTCCCGGAGGTCACTCCGGGGTTGATATAGACAAAGCAATACCAAATGCCATAAAAGAGCTTGGGTTTTATCTTGGAAAATTTTATCCCAGGATAATAGCCGTTAACGGAGGTGAAGCAAGAAATTCCATCCCGAAAAATGCCGAAGCTTTTATAGCTATGGATAAAGATGATGTTCCACCTTTGCAAGATGGTATTACCATAGAAAAAGTAAACCTCAAAAGTGAAGGGTATTTTGAAGATTATAAAATGATAACAGATATGATTTGCGGATTTGCAAATGGTGTGAGAGGGTATGACAAAAAGCTTTCCATTCCAACTAAAAGTATCAATTTATCAAAAATTCAAACTATAAATGATACTATTATTTTAAACATATTTCCAAGAGCCAATGATGATGCACTTCTTGAAAAGATAAAGAAAGAGATATCTTCATACTTTGCAAATTTAAATTTTAAAACAGAGTTTTCAAGCCAGTATAGCGGCTGGAAACCTGAGATCAATGAGTTTACAAAGGAAGTTTATCAAGCTTGCAAAGAGGTATTTGATGAAGTTTCTTATGAAGCAATTCATGCAGGACTTGAGTGTGGGGTTTTATTGGAAAAATTGGGTAAAAATAGGCTTTTAGCTTCCATAGGACCAAACATATATACTCCCCACTCTGTACATGAAAAGTGCGAAATCAATTCGGTTTTGAATATAGAAAAAATAGTAGAAAAATTAATAAGGAAATAAAATGTCACTGCAAGAGTCAAAAGATATTCCACTAGGAACAAAACTGCCGGAATTTACTTTGAAAGATCCTTTTGGCAAGGAGTATAATATAAAAGACGAGGTAGGCTCAAACGGTTTGCTTGTGTTTGTCACATGCAACCACTGTCCGTATGCTCAGGCTGTCTGGGAGAGAGTAAAAGAGATCATACATTTTGCCAAAAAACTTGAGGTAAATTCCATAGCTGTCAACCCTAACATCCATCCAAACTACCCTGAAGATTCACCTGCCAAGATGAAAGAGAAGATAGAAGATGAAGGGTTTGATTTTCCTTATTTGATAGATGAAACTCAGGAATTTTCAAAAGCTTTGCAAGCTATGTGCACTCCTGACATATATCTTTATGATAAAGATGCAAAACTTTACTATCATGGTCG
>CAZMKH010000181.1:0-3158 GCA_964566455.1 uncultured Campylobacteraceae bacterium
GCTACAACTCTAAAAGAGTATAGAAAATATTTTGAAAAAGATGCGGCACTTCAAAGGAGGTTTCAACCTGTAAAAGTTGAGGAGCCAAATATCAATGAAGCCTTACAAATCCTAAGAGGCATCAAAGAGAAGCTGGAAGCCCACCATAATGTAACTATACTTGACAGTGCTTTGGTGGCTGCCGCAAAACTAAGTGACAGGTATATCACCGATAGATTTTTGCCTGACAAGGCGATAGACCTTATAGATGAGGCAGCGGCTGAGCTGAAGATGCAGATAGAGAGTGAGCCTATGGAGTTATCCAAAGTAAAAAGAGAGATAAATGCTCTTTTGGTTGAAAAAGAGGCTCTAAAGATGGATAAATCCAAGAAAAACGAAGAGAGGTTAAAAGAGATAGAAAAAGAGTTGGCTGATAAAGAGGAGCTAAAAAGAGCGTTAGAGCATCAGTTTGAAAACGAAAAAAAAGTTTTCAATGAAATTGCCGAGCTTAAAACACAAATTGACGAGCTAAAGCGAGAGGCTGAGCTTGCAAAAAGAAATAGTGACTTCAATAAAGCCGCTGAGATAGAATACGGCAAGATTCCGGAGCTTCTAAAAAAAGAGGAGGAGTTAAACGAACAATGGTCTAAAATGCAAGAGAGTGGTACGCTGCTAAAAAACAGTGTCGACGAAGAAATGATAGCCAAAATTGTCAGCAAATGGACAGGTATCCCTGTAACTAAAATGCTTCAAAGTGAAAAAGAGAAAGTTTTACACATTGAAGATGAACTTAAAAAAGAGGTAAAAGGTCAAGATACTGCTTTGAAAGCCGTAAGTAGAGCCATCAAGAGAAACAAAGCCGGACTTAGCAGTGAAACCAAACCGATAGGTAGCTTTATGTTCTTGGGACCAACTGGTGTTGGTAAAACCCAAACAGCCAAAACTTTGGCTAAGTTTTTGTTTGACAGCGAAAAGTCTCTCATCAGGTTTGATATGAGTGAATATATGGAAAAACATGCAGTCTCAAGACTAGTGGGTGCACCTCCTGGATATGTAGGGTATGATGAGGGTGGACAGCTAACTGAAGCTGTCAGAAGACATCCGTACAGTGTTCTTTTGTTTGATGAGATAGAAAAAGCTCATCCCGATGTTTTCAATATCTTGCTTCAAGTATTAGATGACGGAAGATTGACCGACAACAAAGGTGTAACGGTTGATTTTAAAAATACCATTATCATCCTTACATCAAATATAGCAAGCGGCAAGATAATGGAGTTTGTAGATCCAAAAGATAGAGAAAAAGCTGTTATGGATGAGCTTAAGCTCCACTTCAAACCGGAGTTTTTAAACAGGCTTGATGATATAGTCATATTCAATCCTTTGGGACTTGAGCAGATAAAAGAGATAGTTGATATCATGCTAAATGACTTAAGAGCAAGACTAAAAGAGAGGGATATTGAAATAAGCCTAAGCGACAATGCAAAGGCATTGCTAGCTGAAGCAGGATTTGATCCGGTTTATGGAGCAAGACCTTTAAAAAGAACTATCTACGAGCATGTTGAAGATAAGATAGCAGAAATGATTCTTGAAGATAAGATTAAAGATGGAGATAGTATCTTTGTGGATGAGCAAAACAAAGAGATAGTTATAACTGTCAAATAATAATTACCCTCTTGCTAAAAAAGCAAGAGGGTAATACAAGGGCATCTCTAAAATGCCCTTTTAAATTCAGGGTATGCTTCTACTCCACATTCACTTACATCAAGTCCTTCGACTTGCTCATCATCGCTTGCTCTAAAAGTTATAAAAGTGTTAATGATTTTTAAAAATATATACGAAGATACAAAAGCAAAAATTGCTACAACTATTACACCTTTTAATTGAGAAGCAAATGAAACTTTATCCACAAACAGAGCAACTGCCAAAGTTCCCCATATTCCATTTACCAAATGTACAGATAAAGCTCCTACAGGGTCATCTATCTTTAGTTTGTCAAAAAAAGGAACTGCAAGTATGACTAAAATCCCGCCTATTGCGCCTATGGCAATAGGTGAATATATATCGTACAAGTCCGCTCCCGCTGTGATAGCAACCAAACCGCCCAAAGCTCCGTTTAGTATCATGGTAATATCAAGCAGTTTATATTTTATATACATAAAGAGTGCCGCTATGATAGCTCCCGCCAAGCCTGCTGTATTTGTATTGAGTATAGTTAGGGCCACAGTATCCGCACTCTCTTTTGAACTTATAGTGCCTACACTTCCGCCGTTAAAGCCAAACCATCCTATCCACAGTATCATTGCACCAAGAACCACCAAAGGAATATTTGAGGCCGGTATTACTTTTATAGCTCCGTTTTTACCATATCTTCCTTTTCTTGGACCTATTACTAAAATAGCTGCCAAAAGTGCCCATGCTCCGGTTGAATGGATAACAGTCGAGCCTGCTAAATCATGCATACTCGAAATATCCAGAAAACTCCCTTTTAGAAAGTTTGCTCCCCAAGTTACATTTACAACTGCAGGATAAATCAAACCTGCCATAATGACGGTAAAAAACATTAAAGGTATAATTTTTGTTCTTTCACTCACTCCTCCACTCATAATATTGACAGTTTTTCCAACAAATGCCATTTGAAACAAAAAAGCCGCCCACAGACTATAGCTTGCATTTTCCCATCCTCCAAATGCAAAGCTGTAACCTCCAATCAAAAAAGTCATAGAAGCAACCGCATATATAAGGGTATTGACCGTCAGCACTGCCGTTACATTTTTTGTCCTGACTAGCCCTGCTTCAAGCATAGCAAAACCCGGCACCATAAAAATAATAAGCACCATAGAAAAAAGCATAAAAAGTGTATCGATAATATATTTTGCATCACCCATTTTTATCCTTTGTGTAAGGTCAGTTTTAGCAATATATCATATTTTTTAAAAAATAAATTTAATTTTTTGATGAAATTTTAGGCAATTTTGTATTTTTTAATTTTATCTTTTAGTGTATTTCTGGACATTTTTAAGACTTTTGAGAGTTTTGTTATGTTTTGATACTTTTGCAGTAGTATTTTTATCATCTCTTTTTCAAAATCTTCAAAAATTTTATCTATATTTTCAAACTCATACATTTCCAAAAGTTTGTTACATATACTATTCATATCGTTGATATCTTTGCTACTTTCT
>CAZMKH010000182.1:0-3134 GCA_964566455.1 uncultured Campylobacteraceae bacterium
AGTTTTGGGAAGCAGTGGAAAGCTTTTTGCCCAGATAAAAAACGGAGCTCCGTTTGATCTTTTTTTATCGGCAAATATGAAATATCCAAAAGCTCTTTATAAAGAAAAATTAACTATTGCCAAACCAAGAGTTTATGCATATGGTGCATTGTCACTTTTAAGCAGTCAAAAAAGAGATTTTTCAAAAGGTTTGGAGCTTTTAAAAGAGAGATCTATTCAAAAAATTGCCATTGCCAACCCAAAAACTGCCCCATACGGTAAAGCCGCAATGCAGGTACTGAAAAAAACGGATTTGCTTCACTTGGTTCAAGACAAGCTTATATATGCCCAAAGTGTAGCCCAGGCTACTACTTACTCTATCATAGCGGCTGATATAGGTTTTGTAGCAAAATCTTCTCTTTTTAGTCCCCACATGAAACGATATAAAAAGGGAATAAATTGGATAGATATACCAACCTCTTTATATACTCCCATAAAACAGGGGATAGTACTCTTAAAAAAGAGTAAAAGTGCCAGAAAATTTTATGATTTTATGTTTAGTCAAAAAACAAAAAAGATACTTGTAACATATGGATATACATTATGACAAATGAGATAAGAGCTTCAGTTGAGGAGATTTATGAGAGTGATTTTTTACATGTTGTAAAATTTGATTTTAATGATGCTAAACTTTCGATGATGTCTTTGGAGTTGCCAAATATAAAAAAAGGTGATGAAGTTTTACTCTCGGTAAAACCGACACATATATCTCTATCTAAACTATATCCATCCAAAACAACCATAAGCAATATACTTTTATCAGAGGTCACAGATGTACAAAACGGTGATGTTTTGAGTATGGTTTTGCTAAAAACCGGTGAAAGTGTGTTGGAGAGTATCATTACTTTGGAAGCTTCTAAAAAACTTTGTATAGAAAAAGGTGATAAAGTATATGCCCTTATCAAATCAAGTGAAATTTTTATAAAAGAGGTATTAAAATGAGCGGCATTGATTTTACCCCTTTTATCATCTCTTTTAAGCTTGCAAGCATTGTCACTGTGATACTTTTTCTTATTTGTCTGCCTTATGGATGGTATCTTTCTCAAACAAACTCTAAACTAAAACCATTTTTGGAAGCATTGACTGCTTTACCCATAGTATTGCCCCCTTCAGTTTTAGGATTTTATATCCTTTATGCTTTGTCTTACAATTCACCCATCGGAGAGTTTTTAAAAAATTATTTTGGTATAAAGCTCGTGTTTAATTTTCCGGGGCTTGTAGTAGCAAGTTGCCTATACTCTTTTCCTTTTATGCTTCAGCCTATTCAAAACGGGTTTGAAGGACTTCAAAAAAGTATGCTTGAAGCATCATATATCGGTGGGAAAAGTAAGCTTGAGACTGTGTTAAAAGTAGCTTTGCCAAATATAAAACCATCTTTGGTAAGTGCTTTGGTTATCACTTTTGCTCATACAGTAGGAGAGTTTGGTGTGGTTTTAATGGTAGGAGGCAGTATCCCAGGAAAAACCAAAGTTGCAAGTGTAGCCATATACGAAATGGTTGAAGAGATGGATTATACTACAGCCCATATATACAGTGCCATTATGGTGGCTATTAGTTTTTTGGTTTTATTGATAGTTTACTTTTTTAATAAAAAAATAAAGAGCAGATTTATATGATAGAAATTGATATAAAAAAAGAATTACACTCTTTTGAGAGTAAAATGAGTTTGGAAATAAAGCTTGATATAAAAGAAAAAGAGTTTCTTTGTATCTCAGGTAAAAGCGGGAGTGGTAAGACTACATTTTTAAGAGTTTTAGCTGGACTTGAAGAGGCAAAAGGGCGCATAAAAGTTGGCGACAAACTTTGGCTTGACTGTAAAAACTCACTTGCTCCTCAAAAAAGAGAAATAGGATTTGTTTTTCAAGATTATGCCCTTTTTAACAATATGAGCGTAGAAGAAAATCTTTTGTTTATAAAAAATGATAAAAACCTGTCTAATGAATTGCTTAACATCTGTGAAATATATGAGTTGAAAGATAGATATCCTTCAACACTTAGTGGGGGCCAAAAGCAAAGAGTAGCACTTTGCAGAGCAATGATGAACAGACCCAAACTCTTGCTGATGGATGAGCCTCTTAGTGCACTGGATCCCGCTATGAGAGCAAAACTTCAAGATGAGATACTATCGCTTCATAAAAGATTTGAGACTGTTACCATCTTTGTAAGTCATGACCCGAGTGAGATATACAGACTATCAAAGAGAGTAATTGTTTTGGAAGAGGGTAAAATAAAAGCTGATGGTACACCAAAAGATATACTGCTTAAAACAAGCGGTTCTCAAAAGTTATCGTTTGAGGGAGAGCTTTTGGATATTGTGAAGGTTGATGTTGTCTATATTGCTATCATCTCCATAGGACAGCAAATCGTAGAGGTAGTTTTAAGTCCGGGTGAGGCAAAAGGTTTGAAAATAGGAAAAAAAGTAACTCTAAGTACAAAAGCTTTTCATCCTACAGTTCAAAGAATAAATTAGCTCTAAGCCACAAGTTTTTAAAAATGATATGGTATATAAAGTGCCAAATCCTGCCAAAACCACATAAGTGTTGCAGTAAATAACATGATTAGAACAAACGGCCACACACCTTTTACAATGTCGGTTAATTTGGCATTTGATATAGCCTGGATGATAAAAAGATTCATACCTACCGGCGGTGTAATGAGAGCTGTTTCAATGAGTATGACAAAAAACAGACCAAACCATATAGGGTCTATCATCTTATCCATGATAGCTGGAAACAGCACAGGTACCATTATAAGAAGCATTGAGAGAGATTCCAAGAAGAAACCTACAAAAAGAAGCACCAAACCTATGGCAAATATAAAGATGGTCGGATTGGTTATATTTTGCACCAGCAATTCAGAGATATTTTGAGGTATCATATAAAGAGTAATGGCATAAGAAAAGACTTTGGCTCCGGCAATGATGATAAATATCATAATGGTAGTTTTAGCTGAATCATAAACAGCCTCTTTTAACTTGGCAAAATTCATTCTACCCATTAAAAATGTAACTATCATGGAAAGCACAAAGCCGACTCCCGCGCTTTCAGACGGCGTAGCTATTCCCATATAAATAGAGCCTATAACAGAAGCTGCAA
>CAZMKH010000183.1:0-3119 GCA_964566455.1 uncultured Campylobacteraceae bacterium
CAAAATTTACCATTGAAGGGATGATAATATACTCTAATCCTTTATGGTAAAATTTTAAATGTGTAATTGCATACATCCAGCCTTTTTTGATAGCGATTGCCGTCTCTTTTGACATAGGAAGTTTATTGATGATATTAGGCTTAAAATCATTATGATAGTTGTCGTAAGTAAAAAATTTTACATCAGGATTATACCCACATAATGTTTTTTTATGGGCTATAAAGTCAATTTCAATATTGTAAAGATTCTCATAATATTTTAATTTCCCTTTATTATCCTCTTTTGTAAAAACTCTATCATTATCTTTCTCTTTCAAAATTAAGTACTCTTTTTTTGTAATGTCTCTTTGAAAAAAATCTACAGGACACTCGTAATAATTTTCCCAAACTTCCGGCATAAGCTCATAAAATGTTTTTCCGTTAATTGTCAAAATAAGAAAATAATTGCCTTTTTCATATTTACTTAAACCAAGTTTATCGTCTTGGTAGTTTTTAATATACTCTACAAGTGGCTTAACCATTTGCTGATGTTTTGGGTCTGCGTAAATCATTATTGAATTTTCCAAAGTATATGCAGCAGCTTTAAACTTTTTTACCAAATCTCCTTCTTTTTGAAATTCAAAATTTGGATAGAGATAGTATGAGTTGCTGGTTCCGCCGATTTTTTTGCTAAACATTGTTTTGAAAGAATCAATTGAAGTCTCCTTGATAATAGGTAAACCGTTTTTAAAATCTATTTGCAGTGTACGATAAGTATCAATATTTTCAAAATCTTTAACTTCTATAATATCTCTAACTTCATCTTTTGTGACTAAAGTGCCAATTTTATACAATTTGTGTGCCAAACTCATTCTACAGTTATACCTCTTTGACTTTTTGCCGATATTAGTGTATAATACACTTACAAATTCCTTCGGGATCGTCGCTCCATTGGGAGCGCAAACCTACAACAGATCTTTTATGCATTTTTTAAGCTCTTCAAATTTATCTTTCGGAATCATGCCGATTTTTTTCATCAGCCTTTTTTTATCGAATGCTCTTACTTGTGATAGTATAGCATAACTGGTCGCACCCTCTTTAAAAGAAAACGCAAAGTAATATTTACCGGTTTTAGGTACAGAGGTTAATGGCACACCAAGAAAAAAATCCTGATTGTATTTTTTCAAGATAACAACAGGTCTCTGAAACTTGTCACCTTTCCCATTTTGCTCATAACCGATATTCTCACCAAGTTTTGTAAAAAAGATATCCCTCTCTTTAAAAAAGAGTTTTTTATGATATTGATCAGTCTTTTTCTTAAT
Source organism: uncultured Campylobacteraceae bacterium (assembly GCA_964566455.1). Classification (GTDB taxonomy): domain Bacteria; phylum Campylobacterota; class Campylobacteria; order Campylobacterales; family JALSKU01; genus JALSKU01. Next base: position 1,301 of record CAZMKH010000183.1, read on the forward strand.
CTCATTCCATTCATCAAACCGTTTCACAGACAACCTTTTGTTAATTGCTTTAAACAAAATTATATCATCTTTTTCATTACAACTTAATAGAATGTATAGTTAAGAAAAAATTTGTTAAACTTCTTTAATTGGATGCTAATAATCAAACAGTCCCTGTGGGATTTGAAACATAGAGTGTATTGTTAGTATCCGATTATTCTGTTTTCAATACCTCCACAAACCCCAGCCCCTGCATCGCATGTGCACCTAAACCCGTATCCAGTATAAACCTAAGCATCTCTTCATTTGCCTCTATCTCATAAACCCCATGCCACGATCGAATATGTGCTTTTTTATAAAAAAAACGGCGAGGTTTTGGTGCTTGATAAAGCGGTATGATGTTTAGGTCGCCTTGATACGGTTTGCGCATCAATGTTTCATATTTTTCAAGCGTATGCTTATGAACGATCTCTTGAAACTTATGGGTTTTTGGATCAAGATAGATCTTTTTATTCGAATTGCCGTCTTTGATCGCCGCCGCGATATACCCTTTGACTTTGATCTTGCCACTTTGCAAACTTTCGGGATACTTCTCATTTAACGCAACTTCCGTTTGCGAGATATGTATCTCACCAAGTTTGAGTCCCTCGCGCAACACCGCCATGGCGATCTCTTTTTCATATGACTTATTTACGGCACTAAAAAGTATCGTCACTATACGATCTTTGTAAAACACTTTGAAATTCATCGACTTAAATACTTTACCATTGGTATGTATATACCCCTCATGCTCTTTTGAGGGCACATGAGCATACAAATACGCCTGTGTTAGTTCAGACAATACTCTCCTTATAGGTAATGTAGAAGTCGGTAGTATTGCATTAATTGTAAGCATTACAATCCTTTTTAATATGCTAGATCACATTATAGCACAACAATCCGGACAACTATTTGTCCATTTCACTCATCTCACTCAAATATTGTTCCACATCCTCCCTCAAACTCTCTCTTAGCCACTTAGGCTCAATGATGTGCAAATGTGGCAGCCAGTTTTTGACCTCGGGCAAAAGCTCCATAGGGTGGGTGATGGTGTAGACAAACTCGGCAGTGCCGTCGTTGTGGGGTATGTCAAGTTGTTGGCTGGGGTGGAGGGGTACCTCTTTGAGGTAGCGGGTGGCGTAAGCAGAAGCAAAGATACGCACGTCAAAAGGCTCAGCATCGTCACTGCTCCAGATGGAGGCACGGCGGTTGGCTTTTTCTATCTCCTCCGGGCTCAAGTCCTGAGGAGTGTTGGCAAGTAGAGTAAAGTCTCTGATCTTCAAAAAATCAAAGGGGCGTACCTGGGCAGTGGTATCCTCCTTTGCCAGCAGGTACCATTTGCCTTTTGCGGTGTAGAGTTTGACAGGGGAGACCGTTTTTGTCGTGGTGATGTTACGGTTATTGGTGTAAACAAATCGGCATTTGCATCCCTTTTCTATGCTCTCTATGATCGACTCGGCAATCTGCCTGTCTATGCTGCTGTAGGCAATGGCAAATGAAATAAGCGGTATCCCCTCCCCGCTGCCGCCGCCAAGACACTCGATACTTAATCCTGCGTTGGAGGCAAAGGCATGCAGCAGTGCAGAAGGCAGACGGTTCATGCGCGAAAGCTGGGATGTGTCTATGCGGTACTCCCCTCTTTTGGAAAGCAGAGGGATGCCCGCACCGGCAATCTTCTGCAAATCTCTACGTATCGTACGGCTATCCACACGGTACTGCTCTGCCATCACATTGACATGCAGACGCTCAAACGCATACAGACGCCTGAGTATATCAATAATTCTCTCTACAGGTTGTGCTC
>CAZMKH010000184.1:0-2907 GCA_964566455.1 uncultured Campylobacteraceae bacterium
AAATCTATCTCATTTTGCGTAACTTTTACTTTATAAAAAAACTCTTTTACTATATCATTATCATTCATATATACTTCTTTGCTATCTCAACTACTCCACTTACCATAAACTGTATGGCAATGGCTCCGGTAATCAGCCCCATAAGTCTTGTTACTATCCTCTCACCCGTAATGCCTACTACTTTTTTTATATATATCGAATTTCTTAAAGTCAGATACAGTACAAAAGCATTTGCCAAAAATGCAAAAACCAAAGAAAAAACATCACCAATGCTTATGGCTTGGGATTTGTAAACTATAACGGTCGCAAAAAGGCCTGGACCGAAAATGATAGGGATACCTATGGGAATGACTGCCAAATTTTCATGCTCTTTTGCTTCATCCTCTTCCTCTTTTGAGTGATGAGACTTTTTTTTGCTGTGCCCGTTTACCATATTTACCGCCATCAAAAGCAGCACCACTCCACCCATGGCTTTTAGGGAGTTCATATCTATCCCGAAAAGCTTGAGTATAAAATCGCCGCTTAATAAAACTACAAAAAAGGCTATAAGAGCAGTCAGAGTTGCCATAAAAGCAACCCTTTTTATCTCCTGCTTTGTTATGTTTTGATGAAGGAGTGAGGGTATCATAGCACTCACTCCTATAGGGTCAAGTATGGCAAATATCGCCACGGCTTCAGCTAAAAAAAGATTGAAAAAGTGCTCCATTTTACAACTCTGTTTTTAAAACCGCTCCATGAGCTGCATTTGTTACAAGAATTCTATACTGCTTTAACCAGCGACTTTGTATATTTCTCATCTTTGGAACAAACTCTTTTTTTCTTTTTTCTATCTCTTCTTCTCTTAATTTTGCATTGATAGTGTAATTATCAACATCTATCTCAATGATATCACCATCTTTCAACAAGCCTATCAAACCACCCTCGGCAGCTTCCGGAGAAACATGACCGATACTCACCCCATGTGTAGCCCCACTAAATCTTCCGTCAGTTATCAAGCCTACAGATTCTCCAAGCCCCATTCCCATGATAAGTGAAGTAGGGCTTAACATCTCTTGCATACCGGGACCTCCTTTTGGCCCTTCATATCTAATAACCACCACATCTCCGGCTTTTACTTTTCCGCCTGTGATTCCCTCTATCGCCTCATCCTGAGAGTCAAAACATACAGCACGACCGCTGAATTTTCTCATACTTGGGATAACACCTGCAGTTTTTACAACAGCACCCTCGGTGGCCAAATTTCCGTAAAGTATGGCAAGCCCTCCAACTTCACTGTAAGGATTGTCAATGTTGTGTATAATGTTAGTATCAGTTATGTTAGCGCTCTCTATCCTCTCGCCGATAGTTTCACCTTCTATCGTTAAATTATCAAGTGCTAAAACATTGTTACCTCGTTTTGTTATCTCTTTCATAACGGCACTTACTCCACCGGCTCTGTTTATATCTTCCATGTGTACAGTTGAAAGAGATGGGGAAATTTTGGCTATATGAGAAACTTTTTTACTCATTTCATTTATTTTTGCCAAGTTAAAATCAACTCCTGCTTCATTGGCTATGGCTAACATATGCAAAACTGTGTTAGTACTTCCGCCCATTGCCATATCTACCGCAAAAGCGTTATTGACTGCTTTTTCATTTAGTATATTTCTAAATCTGAATTTTTCTGTTAACTCTTTTGATTTTGCTATTTCACAAATCCTTCTTGCCGCAACTCTTAAAAGCTCTTCTCTCTCAGGAGTCAAAGCCAAAACAGTTCCATTTCCTTTAAGTGCGACACCCATCGCTTCAAGCAGAGTATTCATACTGTTTGCGGTAAACATACCACTGCAGCTTCCGCCACTCGGACATGCCGTGCATTCAAGCTCTACCAATTTTTCTTCACTTATTTCTCCTGCTTCAAACTGGCCTACACCCTCAAAAACAGTAGCAAGGTCTATAGAAGTTCCATCACTTAAAGTTCCCGCTTTCATAGGACCTCCGGTAACAAAGACAGTCGGTACATTTACCCTCAAAGCCCCCATAACCATACCGGGAGTTATTTTGTCACAGTTTGGGATACAAATCATAGCGTCCAGCTTGTGAGCATTCATAACGGTTTCAACCGAATTGGCGATGATTTCACGACTTGGAAGTGAGTAAAGCATCCCGTCATGTCCCATTGCAATTCCATCATCAACTCCTATGGTATTAAACTCAAACGGCACACATCCACACTTTCTTATCTCGTCTTTTATGATTTTGGCATACTTATCCAGAAAAAAGTGCCCGGGAATTATCTCTATGAAAGAGTTGGCTACACCGATAAACGGCTTGTCAAAATCCTCATCTTTTACGCCTGTTGCTCTAAATAGACTTCTATGAGGTGCTCTTTGGTACCCTTTTTTGACTTCGTCACTTCTCATTTGTCATCCTTATCAATTAAATTTATCGGGATTATAGCTAATATTGCTTTACTTTTAGCTTTTTTTTGGATATAATTTCATCTCTTTTTTTGCGGGAATAGCTCAGTGGTAGAGCACAACCTTGCCAAGGTTGGGGTCGCGAGTTCGAACCTCGTTTCCCGCTCCATTTATAAAGTGGATAATCGAAAATAGAAAAACAGATAAAAACCCAATGGTTTTGTTTGACTGGTGCAAGCAAGTTGCACAACCGTAAATTTGATTAAAGTACAAATTTACTCCAAGGTACCCAGACATTTTAGATGTTCGTCACTATTTTGACAAGCAAAATAGGACTTGCATACAAAAATGTCCAAAAAACCTAAAAACAACAAGCAGTTGTTGTTTTTTTAACGGTAAAATGACACAACTTCGTTGTGTGAACCATGAATTTAGCTGAAGCAAAATTCATTTCAAGGTACCCAGACATTTTAGATGTTCGTCACTATTTTGACAAGCAAAATAGGAC
>CAZMKH010000184.1:3007-3109 GCA_964566455.1 uncultured Campylobacteraceae bacterium
ACAAAAATGTCCAAAAAACCTAAAAACAACAAGCAGTTGTTGTTTTTTTAACGGTTTTTTGCCCGGGTGGTGGAATTGGTAGACACAAGGGACTTAAAATCC
>CAZMKH010000185.1:0-3108 GCA_964566455.1 uncultured Campylobacteraceae bacterium
GAGCTTACAACTCCGCTGGCAAGTGAAATAGAGCCTTTTTTTATATCCCATCCGTATCTTCTTTTTTGCCACTCATAAATAGAGCTATAGATACTCTCATCATTGTAAGGGTATCCGAAAACTCCCTCTTTTGCTCTGTTTGTTAGTGCCTTTATTATCTTTTTACAAGATTTGAAGTCCATATCAGCTACCCACATAGGGATAACATCTTCGCTTCCGTATCTATCTTGTAAATTAGCAAATTTCATACTATCCGAGCCGACTCTGTTTACCGTTTTATCAAAATTTATCTTTTTTGCCATACATTTACCTCTATATTTTTGTATATAAAATTTTTACTGTCATTTTGCACCACACATGGGATAATCTTACCCTCTTCAATCAACTCAAACCTATCTTCAAGCAAATCTTTCAAAGCTTCCTTAGAGTGGTAATTTTCTCCGTTTTTCTTGACTCCGCCTATCCAAAACTCTTTGGGTGTTATCTCTTCATTCCAGTCATAACTCGAAGATATCACCAGTAGTGCTTCTTCGTTCATTCTTTGATCAACTTCTTGGAGAAATTTTTTAGGATTGTAGCTTCTTGTTATGACATCATTTAACACTACCAAATCATAACCGCTGAAGTTTGGTTTTAGATTTGCCATGTCACCTTGCCAAAACTCTACTTTGTGCTTATATTCCGCAAAGTCAAAACTGCTCAAATCTATCTCTTTAAATTTTACAAGCTCACCCTCATCTTTTAAAATATATCTTAACTTACCGTTTTTTTTCAAATTTACCGCAAACTGTATAAGCCTTGCCGTAAAGTCAAGCGCATGAACTTTCTCATACTCTTTTGAAAGCTCAAACCCGACTCTGCCTGCCAGTGTTCCAAGCTCCAAAGCTTTCTCTTTTTTTAGATTTTTAGCGATTTCAAGTATATACTCACTCAACTCTTTATGATAATTTTTTACACCAATTTGCTCATCTTTATAGCATAACTCTATATATTTTGTAAGTTGGGGGTCATCCTCGTAAGTCTGTACATCAGATACTACTTTTGCATTTGACTCAATATATCTAAAGCCTGCATGCTGAAAAAAGTGCCTCCTGAAAGCATATCTTGCACTTTTTAGCATTTCATTTCCACAGCTTATAAATGAACCGCCTTTAAAAAGGTTGTGTTTGCCGTCAAATGTAGGAGTGGAAAAGTCATCATACAAAGGGTGGACTTTAAATCCGTCATATCCGTTTATAGGAGTGCAAGTCCACTGCCATACATTGCCTATAACATCATAAAAGCCGTTAAACTCAAACATATCAACCGGAGTGCTTGATGCAAAATATTCAAGGTTGATATTTGCCGGAGCTTTTTCACCCCACTTTGAAATATCAGGAACTTTTGCATGCTCATAAAGTCTGTAATACTCCGCTTCACTTGGAAGCCTTATGGGCTTGCCTCTTTTTTTGGATAGATAGTTGCAAAATGCTTCAGCTTCAAGATAATTTACATCCACCGGCCAATCCCACGGCATATCTATGATCCGGGCGATAGTGCGGTATCTGTAATGCTCACCTTCTTTTATCCAAAATGTCGGATGTTTTGCTTTTTTAAATTTAAGCCACTTTTGCCCCTCTTCACTCCAGTACTCTTTTTTTTCATAACCACCCTCTTTTACAAACTCCAAAAATTCACCGTTGCTTACCAAATACTTTGAAGCTTTAAACTCTCCTACTATCTCCTCTTTATGGCCATACTCATTATCCCAGCCGTAATAATCAAAACTATCAAAATCTTTACCCATTACCACTTTTGCTCCGGAGACTTCTAGCAATTCATTTTTTGGAGCGGTTGAGCTTTTTTTACATATATCAAACTCACTTAAAGGTATCACATCATCTATGGGCAATTCTCTCATAAGTACCGAAGAAGTTTCTATATGGATATTTTCATGCTCTATTCCCATAAGTATCGCCCAAAACGGCGACTCCCAATCAATCGGCAGTTTCAAAGGCAAAGTATCAATCAGATCTACTATCAAAGCTTTTACTTCATCTCTGTATCTTCTTACCTCATCCACGCCGGGCCACTCATAATTATTCTCATCCAAATCATCCCAACTCATTTCATCGACACCTATGGCAAATATAGACTCAAAAGTAGGGTTTATTCTTCTTTTGATGATTTTGGCCAGTATTAGTTTGTTGATAAAAAAAGTGGCGGTATGTCCGTAATAAAATATCAAAGGGTGTCTTAAAGGATTGGCTTTTTTATAAAAAACTTCATCACTTTTTAGCATCTCAAAAAGCTTTTCATAAGTTTCATAAACCTGCAAAAAGTATGCTTTTATCTCCTCTCTTTTTTTATCTGCATTATCACCATTTAATAAAACATTTCGTATCTTCATAAATGTCCTTTTATCTCTTTAAGGCATCCTCGATGGCAAAAATATCTTTGATACACTTCTTAAGCTCATCAAGTTTTAGCATATTTGCTCCGTCACTCAAAGCAATGCTTGGGTCAAAGTGAGTCTCAAAGAAAAATCCATCCACTCCAACTGCCGCCGCAGCTCTGCTAAGAGGAGCTACAAACTCTCTTTTACCACTGCTTTTTCCTCCGGCACCGCCTGGCATCTGTACCGAGTGAGTCGCATCAAAAATAACCGGAGCAAATTTTTTCATGATTTCAAGACTTCTCATATCAACTACTAGGTTTCCATATCCAAAACTGCTTCCTCGCTCAGTCAGCCAAACTTTTGCATCTTTTGAAGTCTCATACCCGATGCCTTCAATACCTCTTGTTTTTAAAACTTTTTTTACTGAATACTCCATATCTTCCGGGTTCATAAATTGTCCCTTTTTGATATTGACAGTTTTATCGGTTTTGGCTGCACTTACAAGCAGGTCGGTTTGACGACAAAGAAATGCGGGAATTTGCAAAACATCCACTACCTTTGCCACCTCTTCTACCTGCCAGCTTTCATGCACATCAGTCAAAAGCTTGTATCCAAACTCATCTTGCACTTCTTTTAGCATTGCAAGTCCCTCTTGGAGTCCGGGACCCCTGAAACTATCCAAACTGGTTCTGTTTGCCTTGTCAAAAGAGGCTTTAAAGTAAAAATCTATC
>CAZMKH010000186.1:0-3084 GCA_964566455.1 uncultured Campylobacteraceae bacterium
TTTTTTGTTTACAGCATATATTTTGTACGGTTTGATAAGAGGATATAAAAATTTTGTCAAACGAAAAAAAATTGCAAAAAAAGATAAAATTTAGTATAATTCTAGGATTAAGTTTTACCCCAGTTTTTACCTCATTCTCAAAATTGCATCCTTGCAATTTCTCCGAGGCTTTCGGCTATTTTTGCATCGTGTAAAAATATACGCCTGCAGAACCGGTAAAAAATGAAGTAAAACTTAAAAAATTCAAAAGGAGAGAATATGAACGATAGTGTCATAGGTACGGTAAAAGCCATAAAATTTTTACCAAAAATCGAGATAAAAAACTCTCTCCTGCTGCTCCAACTCTAATACTTCAATATTTTACAAACCCAAACAAACAATAAATAATAAAAGGAAATAAATTATGAATACAAAAACTATAAAAATATTTGATACAACTTTAAGAGACGGAGAGCAAAGCCCGGGAGCTTCTATGAATACCGAAGAGAAAATTCAGATAGCTCTTCAACTTCAAAAATTAGGAGTTGACATCATAGAAGCAGGTTTTGCAGCAGCAAGCAGCGGAGACAGTGATGCTATAAGACGCATAAGTGAGCAGGTGGAAAAAAGCACAGTTTGCTCACTTGCAAGAGCGTTGCCAAAAGATATAGAAGCTGCAGCTTATGCCATTGAGCCGGCTTGTCATAAAAGGATACATACTTTTATAGCTACGAGCCCAATTCACATGGAGTATAAACTTAAGATGACTCCAGAACTTGTTATAAAAAAAGCTGTCGAAGCAGTAGAGTATGCTAAAACTTTTGTGGATGATGTGGAGTTTAGCTGCGAGGATGCGGGAAGAAGTGATATAGGCTTTTTAAAAGAGATACTTGATGCGGTTATAAAAGCGGGTGCCGGTACTCTAAATATCCCCGATACCGTTGGATACAGGATGCCAAATGAGATGGGAGCCATGATAAAAGAGTTGCATGAATTTGTAGGAGATAAAGCTATCCTTTCAGTACACTGCCATAATGATTTGGGACTTGCTCTTGCAAACTCTTTGGCTTCCATAGAAAACGGAGCAAGACAGGTAGAATGTACTATAAACGGACTAGGTGAGAGAGCAGGCAATGCGGCACTTGAAGAGATAGTAATGGTTTTAAATACTAGAAAAGATATCTTTGGGCAGTACAAAACCAATATCAATACAAAAGAGATATATCCTACAAGCAGACTTGTAGCGAATATTACAGGCATCATCCCTCAGCCAAACAAGGCAATAGTAGGGAAAAATGCTTTTGCACATGAAAGCGGTATCCATCAAGATGGAGTTTTGAAACATAAAGAGACTTATGAAATAATGAGATCTGAAGATATAGGACTTAACCATAACTCTATCATACTTGGAAAACATTCAGGAAGACACGCCTTTAAGCAAAGAGTACAAGAGCTTGGATACAGTATAAGTGATGAAGAGTTGGATGAAGCATTTGTCAAGTTTAAAGATTTGGCAGATAAGAAAAAAGAGATATTTGATGATGATATCAGAGCTATCGTAACAAGTGAAATAACCAAAATCGAAGAGACATACAAACTTGTAGGAATGCAGCTAAGTGACTGCAGCGGAGGAGTACCGACTGCTGCCATCTCTATAAAATACAATGATACCGTTATAAAAGATGCGGCTATCGGAGACGGTACTATTGATGCACTTTTTAAAACAGTTGACAGGATTAGCGGAATAAGCGGAGAGTTGGTTGACTATAAGGTTGATGCTGTTTCAAAAGGAAAAGATGCACTCGCAAGAGTTGTTGTAAAAGTCAGATTTGAAGATAGCAAAATGCCTGTAATGGGCCACGGACTAAGCCTTGATACCATGGAAGCAAGTACCAAAGCTTATGTGGGAGCACTCAACAGTTATCTGTCTATGAAAAAGTAGACTATTTTCATATATTTATGAAGGAGTCATGATTTTTAGGATTACTTGATCTGTCTCCTTCATACCCGAGTTTGCAAGCAAGCCTATATTTTTTATAGTCTCTTCTATATCATCGGCTATGATACCCTCGCCTCCATGCAGTGCTCTGTTTGAAAGGGCTAACATAGCAGAGTCAAAAGCACTGTAAACTCCTGTGGCTATCTTCATAGCACAAGATGCTTTTGCACCATCACAAATAACACCTGAAATATTTCCCAAAGAGTTTGTTATGGCCATTGATACGGTTTTGTAATCGCCTCCCTGAAGATATGCCAAAGCACCGCTTACCGCACTTGTTGCACAAATTACACCGCAAAAGGCTGAAAGTCTTCCAATGCTGGACTTTAAGTGTATGGTTGCAAGATGTGAAAAAAAGAGTGCTCTTATCATTTTTTCTTTCGGGATATTTTGATCTTTACAGTATTTTATTACCGGCAGTGAAGCTGCCATGCCCTGGTTTCCACTGCCGCTTGTAGTCATAACCGGAAGTGAACACCCGCTCATCCTGGCATCACCTCCGGCTGAAGCAAAGCTTGCGCATCTGTTTCGTTGGTCATCTCCGTAAAGCCCTTTTTTTATATTTTTATTTATCATGCAGCCTATATTGACTCCATACTCTCCATCAAGTCCGGCTTGGGCAATGGTACTGTTTTTTTCTATAACTTGTTCAAAAAGCTCTCGGATAAGTTTTATATCTATGCTGTTTGCAAGCTCAAATATACCTTTTATGCTCAATTTTTCTCTATCCTCTTTCGGCGAATTAAACTCAGCATCACTGCAAGCCTGCAAAAGCAAATTTTCTCCGTTTTTTTCTATCTTGGTTATATTTGTATGAAAATGTTTTATTTCAACCATTGCCGAGTCATCATCGCAAAAAACTACAGCTTTTGCATAGAGTGGAATGTCTGTATCTTGATGTATGACCTTGATACGGCCTTGTTTAAGATAATTTTCTACATCAACAAGTTCATTCTCTTTTACACCTGCTATGACCATCAACTCTTTTGAAGCATTACCTTTTAAAGCACCCATTGCACATGCGGCTTCAATGCCGACCAAACCGTTTGAGTTTGGAATGGCAACTGATTTGACATTTTTTATCATATTGCCTGAAACATATATAT
>CAZMKH010000187.1:0-3062 GCA_964566455.1 uncultured Campylobacteraceae bacterium
GCTCCGCCGATAGCAGGAGATATCACCCATGAAGCTACAATTTTACCCATTGTTCCCCATGCCACCACTCCAAAACCAAATGCAGCAATACCCGCTCCCATTACACCGCCTACTATAGAGTGTGTAGTTGAAACCGGGGCTTTAAAATACGTAGCAAAATTAAGCCACAAGGCAGCAGCTAAAAGTGCTGCCATCATTGCCCATATAAAAGAGTGGATATCAAATCCGAAAGAGTGGATATCAATGATACCTTTTTTTATAGTCTGCACAACATCGCCACCTGCTATCAATGCTCCGCTTGCTTCAAATATAGCCGCTATCGCTATGGCTCCTGCCATTGTTAAAGCTTTTGAGCCGACTGCGGGTCCTATGTTGTTTGCAACATCGTTTGCTCCTATATTCATAGCCATATATGCACCAAACAAAGAAGCGACTATCAAAAATGTATTGTTTTCGACTCCTCCTTTGTTTATATAAACATACAAAAAGACTGCAAAAACAAAAAAGAGGGCAAAGCCCAACCTTACCATACTCATTCTGCTAGATTTGATAGCTTTTTTTTCTATCTTTTTTATAGCATTGATTTCCAAAAATTATCCTTTATTGTATTAAGAGTTTTTTCTTAAGATTTTTTATGATTTCACTCTCTATAGATTTAATATATCTTTCAATCTTCATTTTTGTAAAGTCATTTGGCTTTATAGAAAATATTACTTCGTGACCAATAATATCAAATATTGCGGCTCTTGTTGATATATTATCAACCGCAATACTACTCTTTGTAAAAAGTTTAAACTTTGTTATAAATTCATTATTCTTAAGAACCAATAATCTTTTTAGCATATTTTTTTCAAATTTAGCTTGAATAGAATCAACTGATATAGATATTATCATTCCGTTACAAACAATACTATTTTGATACTCTACCGTAAGACTTATATTTTTAGTAGGAGTAATCCTTACATTTTCCCTATCAACAATAGAGACATCCTGAAATTCTAAATTTTTAATATAAACCAAATGGTTATTAAAATCATGTCTAAAAATATCACCTTTAATAATATACGGGAACTCTTTATGTTTTAGATACAAAAATTCTTCATTTTTTTTAAGATACAACAACTCGTTTTGAGTAGTTTTTATACCTACACTCTTTTCATTGTATGATACTACGACACCCTGTTCGATTATAGGGATACCTTTATAGAAATTATAAAGTTTTACTTTGGGATCTTTTTCAAATATAACTTTTAAACTATCTTCTCTACTTTTTTCATCAAAAAAATCAAAAGAGCTTGTTCCATAAATAATTTTACCGATAGGTAGTCTTTTTGAAATTACTAAGTATCTGTTAACTCTTTTATATGCGCTCTCATAAGTATCATTACTATCGATTTCAGTAATTCCTACTCTATCTATTAGCAAATCATACTCTTTTTGAAGTCTATTTTGTACTTTTCTAAAAACAATAATACTTTCATGAAGCTTTGTATTTGGGAGCATAACTAAAAAACTATCTTTATCATTATAAAAAATATTGGCATAATTAAGAAGCTTATGTATTTGAACCATTATATTTCTAAATAAAAAAATATTATCCAAATCAACACTATATTTAAATAAAACCAATGAAAATGTCTTATTCTCATTTTTGGATCTTTTTATTTCTGACTCCAAAAGAGCCATATTTAGATAATTGTTGATACTCTTATATCTTTCCATACATTGCCCACAATTTTTTATTATTTCTATATTATAGTATAATTCGCTTTAAACTTTATGGAGAAAACAGAAAAATGAAACAGTTGAAAGAACTTTTTTTACAAGATTTGCAAAAAATTTATACACTTTTACAGCAGCGACAAAGAGAGTTGAACAGTTTTTATGAGATACTTGAGAAAAATATAGAAAACAAGAGTAATTTGATAGATAATTTTTTAAAAGATATAAATTTACCTATCAACAAAGAGACAAGACTAAGTGCCATAAACAGGCTGGTAAATTTAAGAGACGAATCACTGGTACAAGAGTTGCAAAAAGCAGGCTTTAACGAAAAAGAGATAGATGATGCAAAAGAAAAAGCTTACATTTGGGCGAGTGATTATCACTTGAAACTTCATGAAAAACTGCTTTACAAAATCGAATCCCTAAAGCTTTTAACCCCGTTTTACAGAACTGTTTTAAAAGGAGTTCACAAAGTCGGTCTTGGTTTTACCCAATGGCAGTCTCTTTGGACTTCTCACATTATCACTGGAATTAACAGAGAACTTTACAGACTCTTTAACGGCGATGAAGAGAAGATTTATCAAATGCTAAATGAAAAAAACCTTTTTGAAACTGATGAAAAGGGAAACAAAGCAGACAGGTCATACTCGGTTTTGATCAAAAAAGATAAAGAGTTTTTTCATGCTTCATATAAAGTTGCTTTTCCCAAAGAGGTTGAAAAGATAACCAAAGAACTAGAGACTCTCATACTTCAACTATCAGTCTTAGAAGATGAGATATATGGTTTAAAAAATGAGCATATAGGCTATTTTAAAGCTATTGTTACAGCATTAAATGAAACAGACAGGAAAAAATTGATAAAAAGATGGGCTGATGTAGATAGAGCATGGATGAATATAACTTCACCTCTTCAAGTAGGTCATCCGCTGGAGTATTATGAAGACCATTACAGAAAAGCAGTAGCACTTGAGTGGGATGTTAGAATAGCAGATCCGAAAAAAACATCCAAAAGTGATACCAAAGAAAAGGTAAAAGATACTTTTTTACATCTGTTTGAGCTTTTGGGCTCCCATAAACAAAACAGTATCAAAAATGCAACACTTAAAAACATTGATAAAGTTCAACTCTATATCGGAAAGCCTATGCTCTACTATGGAGCAGAATTTTGTGGTCTTTTTTCAGCCCAGGTTGTACCAAATGATGAAAATGTAAGTAGTGAAATGGGTAAAAAGATATTTGCTTTTGCTGATAGCATACTTGAAACCCAAAGAGCGAAACCTACTATGAAAATCACTCAAGTGATTTTTGGGGATGAGTTTATAAAAGAGCAAAAAGAG
>CAZMKH010000188.1:0-3056 GCA_964566455.1 uncultured Campylobacteraceae bacterium
TCAAATGTCCTGGTAGCTCCTAAAATTCTTTTTGAAATTGATTCTAGTACAATATCTCCTGTTTTGTGCCCGTAAGTATCATTTATCTTTTTAAAAAAATCTACATCTATCATCAATACCGCACATTGGCTCAAATCAATACTGTCTGATATCTTTCGCAAATAGTGCCTGTTGTAAAGGTGGGTCAAAGGGTCGATATTGCTTTTGTCTCTTTGTTTAAAGTACAAGTATGCCTGAAAAAAACTAAACAGTAGTATTACAATCAATAATACAGATGTAACCAGTAGTGTTTTTTGCATCGGCTTAATGATAGAAAAAAGAGTATTGTATTCACCAATGGATATATCAAAGACAAGTATGATTTTTTCTTTACCACTATGTTGTATCGGGTATAAGTAAGTAAGCCAAAGACCGGTAATTTTATTTTGAATGGTATATATGGGTTTTGAACTTGTTATTGCTTGATTCCATATTTTAGATATTGGTATAAATCTTTGTCCGAATTCACCTCTTTGTGAAATATTTTGTGAGCCGTCAGCCAGATATCTTGGCAAGCCTTTATCATCAATGTAAATCATATAAACATATCTGTATTGGTTATTTGAAAAAAGTGATAAAATGGTATTTGTATGTTTCCTGAGAGAGGGGTCGTTTTTTATATTTTTGATGATATTACCATCGGTGAGAGAGAGTACTCTTTTTTTAATATTTTCTGCAAAATTTTGTACATGGTTTATCTCTATCTTTTTTATCTCTCTTGTTTCGTTTTCAATGATAATATTTGAAAGATAGTATAAACCTGCAACTACAAAAAAGAGAAATGTAAGTACCAAAAGATAAAATTTTATATAGTTTTTTCGTTTCATTTCAATCTAGATATTTATAATATGACCGAGGTAAACTTATGCTTCTTTTTTGTATAATTTTAGAATTTATAAGCATATTCGGTCTTCCTTTTTGCCAAAAAAAGGCTCCAAAATCAATATCACTGTTTTGTTTATAGTCTTTGTACGTAGTGCTTATGATATTAATTTGTTTCTTTTTGCACTGCTTTTTGATATTTTGTGAATTTTTTGTAATAACAACATCTGCCTGGAAACAATTTGAAACTCTTTTTATATCATTATTGTTTTTAAAAATATCTAAAAAGCTTGGGTCATCAACATATATTTTTACTGTTTTTTTGTGTGTTACAAGTCGTGCAATGTTTAAAATAATTTGTGCTTTTATTTGAGAGAGAGTATTGCTGTAGAGCATTGAAAATATCATGAGTATTATAGTAAACTTTTTCAAAACTGATACTCCACGCCAAACCAAAATCTTCTATCCATAACATCTATGTCAGATAAATAATTCGTAGTTGATATCAATGGATTTATAGATATATAATTGCTTTGCAGCGCCTTGTTTAAGATATTTTCACCTTTTATGTAAAAGTTTAATTTTCTGGAGTATCTGTAAGTTACGGTACTGCTTAAGTTCCATCCGTCATGTTTTACACTCGGCCAATGTTTATAAAGCAGCTCATTATAAAAATCAAACTTGCCAAACGTATTGTAAGAGGCAACAGAAGCCCCATAATATTTGGGACTGTTTTTTATGCTTGTGCCCTGATGGTGGGTTACATCAGTCCAATAATTAAATACAAGTTTGTTTTGAGTATTGATTTGATATATGTCTCTCAAAGAAAAGGCATCGAAATATACCTTATTGTCATTGTTTTTATAATTTGCTCCATCAAAATAAAGTTTGTCTATTGCATAAGTATGACTGACAAGAAAAGATATCAAATTATTATGGTTCTTATAAGATAGTTGTGTCGCTATGGCAAAATCTTTCTCTTTTTTAGGGTCACTGTTTTGATGGTAAAAAGCTCTGTTTTTATATAGAGTCTGCATATCAGGAGAAGCTTCACCTATAAATATAAAACTTTTGCTTGTCCAGTGCCTGTTATGATAAATATATCCCAAGCGACCTGAAAGTTGCGTATAGTTTTTCACCTCTTTGTTTTCATATTTTTTATCATATTTTAAAGAAAATGTTAAAAGATTGGAATTGTCAAACTGATATCTATTTTCTGCCAAAAGGGAAAGTGTTATCTCTTTGTTATATCCAAGAGCATCTTTCAAGCTTATGTTTCCAAGGTCAAAATCTATAAAATCAAATGATTTGTATCTGCTTTGAAGGCCAATAGTAAGCTTGTTTTTTTTATGAGAAAAGCTTTTAAAGAGTGCAGCATCGCTTACTTTCTCTTTCATTTTTATATGGGAAGCATTGTATATATAAGGTGGAAAAGGAAAAGGTGAGGGGATAAATCCCAAAATTGTTTTTGAACTGTCTATATGGTCGGTTCGGTCCTGAGAGTAGTTTAAGTAAGCTTTGATACTTTTATTTTTATAATAAATTCCGGAATAAAAATAGTAAAAATCAGTATCGTTTTCTTTCGGGTCGATATTTAAACTCTGTCCCATGAAGTTATCCATAGAGCCTTTACTCGCCTGCATCTCAAATCTGAAATGATCTTTTTTGACAAGACCGTAAAAGTTTGTAATGTTTTTGTTTTTGGATAAAGAGTTGTCTTGGTAGTATATTTTTGCTCTTTTGAGATTTCTGTTATTGATATAAGTCATATATGAAAAGTTTTTTAAGCTTTTGGCAGAAAATCCGTAAATCTCTTTTGTTCCGTAACTTCCGGCAGATGCTCCTATAAGGTTGGTCTCTTCTCTTGAAGGCTCTTTTGTATAACATTTGATGGTAAACCATGATGACTGTATACCGAACTCCTGGGAAGGAACTCCCATATATACTTCTATATGGTCGATGAAACCTATGCTCATCTGTCCAAAAAGTTTTAAAGCATTTCCGTTGTAGGGGGTGATAAGCTCTCTGTCATTTATGTATATCTTGATGGCATTTGCAGGTTCGGGTTGATATGGATAGTAAAATGGAGTTGTCAAGCCGCCATTGTCTTCATTGTATCTTATAAAAGGGATCTTGTCTATAACTTCTTTGAGGGTTTTTATCTGCATTCTATCCAAGTCTTTTCTTGTATAGAC
>CAZMKH010000189.1:0-3052 GCA_964566455.1 uncultured Campylobacteraceae bacterium
TTCCATATAAAATGGTAGGCGGCATAAAGTTTTATGAAAGAGCTGAGATAAAAGACCTTATAAGCTATCTTAGAATCATCGCCAATCCCCATGATGACTTCTCTTTCAAAAGAGTTATCAACAGACCAAAAAGGGGCATAGGCAAGGTAACCATTGATAAGATATCCAAAGCGGCATATGAAAACAAAAGCTCTATTTTTCAATTTTTATCCAAAAATTTAGTTGAGGCAGAAAAACTGTGCAGCAAAAAAAGCTTTACCGAAATAAAAAGATTTATTAGAAATCTAAAAAAACTTAAAAAAAGTTTAAATGACTCTACTTATGACTTTATAGATACTTTAGAGGAAACTTTTCATATAAAAGAGTATTATCAAAAGCTTCCTGATTCTATGGACAAAGTAGCCAATATAGATGAATTTTACGGAATGTTCAGAGACTTTATGATAACAAATCATGACGCAAATATAGATGACTTTTTAAATGAGATAAGTCTCCAAAGTGACCAGGACCAGATAGACAACCAAAGCATATCTGTTATGAATATCCACGCCAGTAAAGGCTTGGAGTTTGAATATCTTTTTGTGATAGGTTTGGAAGAGGGATTTTTCCCTATAACCGGTGAAGGAAGTGATATAGAAGAGGAGAGGCGTCTTGGGTATGTTGCAATAACCAGGGCAAAAAAAGAGTTGACTCTCAGTTGTGTGGGAAGCAGATTTTACAAAGGCCGAAGGGCTCATTTAAATAAAAGCAGATTTTTAACTGAGTGTGGAGTATGCAAAGGAAGTTTGACATTAGAGAAAACGACTGTTTTTAAAAAGGGTGATTTGGTAAAACATAAGATATTCGGTATGGGAAGAGTCTTGGAAGTAAACAAGATAAAAAGAGAGTTTAAACTCAAGATTAACTTCGGCGGAACAAGAAGAGATATTTTGGCATCATTTGTAGAGAAGATATGAACAGACTCTTTGTAGCAAATAAACCTAAAGATATAAGCTCCAACAATTTCTTAAGAGATATAAAAAGAAAATACAAAGTGAAAAAAGCCGGATATTCCGGCACACTTGATCCTTTTGCAGAGGGTGTTCTTATCATAGCATTTGGACAATACACAAAACTTTTTAATTATCTGAAAAAAAGTCCAAAAGTTTACAGGGCTGTTTTACATCTTGGAGCATACAGTCCGACACTTGACAATGAAAGCATAGAAAAAGTAGAAAAAATTGATGAGTTTGATGTCACATATTTAAAAAATATGATAGATAGTTTTAAAGGCGAGATAGAGTATCTCCCTCCAAAATACTCCGCAAAAAATATCAATGGAAAAAGAGCTTATGAATTGGCAAGAGAAGGCAAAGAGTTTGAGCTGAAAAAGATAAAAAGCACTATCTTTGATATAAAACTTTTAACATATAAACACCCTTTTGTATCATTTGAAATCTCCATAAGTGAAGGTGGATACGTAAGAAGTATAGCAGAGCTTATCTCAAACAAACTCCAAACTACAGGAGCTTTAACCAAACTTGAAAGGCTCAAAGAGGGAGAGTTTTTTTATGATAATGAAAAAGAGTTAAATCCTCTTTCCCATCTAAATACAATGCCCAATACATATCTTGGGGATTATGACGATATTACTCTTGGCAAAAAATTGGATATCAACTCATTTGATATAAAAGATGACGGGATTTATCATTTGACAAATGACAAATATCTTACTATCATAGAGATAAAAAACAAAGAAGTTAGTTACAAATTAAACAGGATAAGGATGCAAGGATGCTAGTACTATCAAGAAAACCGGGTGAGAGTGTATTTATAGGCAACAATATAGAGGTAAAAGTAGTTTCTATATCAAAAGATAGAGTGAAACTAGGCTTTGAAGCTCCAAAAGATATAACTTTGATTAGAGGTGAGCTAAGAGTAGCGGTTATTGGAGCAAATATAGAAGCAAGCAAAACTCCAAAAGATATAATCGCACTCAAAAATCTCTCAATAAAAAAGCAAAAATGATTTCCAAATCTTTTGCAAAGGTAAATATTTACCTTAAAATAATCGGCATAAAAGATGATTATCATTTGATATCTTCGAGATTTATGCTTGTTGACTCTCTTTTTGATACTATAACATTCAAAGAAAAAGAAAAACCGAATGATGAGTTTGAACTTATCGGTAAATTTTCCTGTAAAAAAGAGCAAAATCTTATCTTTAAAGCTTACCAAAAACTTTTAAAAAGTGATATTTCAAAAAAAGTTTCTGAGTTTTTTAAAGTGCACAAAGTAATCGTAGAAAAAAATATCCCCGAATTTGCCGGACTTGGAGGCGGAAGCTCAAATGTAGCAACATTTTTAAAAATGAGTAATGAATTTATCGAACTTGGGTTGTCAAAAGATAAAATGTTATCCATAGGCACAACTTTGGGAGCTGATGTAGCTTTTTTTATAAACGGTTTTGGCAGTGCAAATGTGGAAGGTATCGGAGAAAAAGTAGTGCCGTTTGAAGAAGAGTATTTAAACTTAGATATTTATACTCCGGATATAAAGTGCGAAACTTCACAAGTTTACAAAGAGTATAGAAAAAGTTTGCTAAAAAATTATGATAAAATTACAAGCCAAAATATAAAGCTGGCAAACAAGCTTGAAAGCTTAAAAAGCAGTGATATTTTGGAGCAATTTGATATATATGAATTAAATGGCCTTTTTGGCAGTGCCGCAAAAGTGTATCCATCTTTAAAAAATTATGCCAAAGATGGTTGGTTTTTCAGCGGTAGCGGGAGTTCATTTTTTAGGAGAAAAAGAGTTGGGTAGAGTAATAGCTAGAAATAAAAAAGCTTTTCATGATTATGAAATACTTGAAAAGTATGAAGCGGGTATCTCACTGAAGGGAAGTGAAGTAAAAGCTATAAGACTCGGCAGAGTAAACCTAAAAGAGAGTTTTGTCAAAATCATAAAAGGTGAAGCTTATCTTTTAAATGCACATATTTCTCACTTAGATACCGCTAACCCCCACTACAGACCCGATGAAAGACGAGATAGAAAACTTTTGCTTCACAGAAAAG
>CAZMKH010000190.1:0-3040 GCA_964566455.1 uncultured Campylobacteraceae bacterium
TAGCTCCGCTTATAAATACAATTGACAGCTTTTTTGATTGCATTGTCTATATTGTTGGCAGTTGTATGCCCGCACTGCGGTGTATAAAGTCTACCGTCGTTAAAATAGCCGTTTACGGATTGTCCATGATTGATGCCTACAGTCATTATATTATAGCCGCCATCTTTAGGATAGTAGAATATCTGACCATCATAACTGCCGTTATGTTTTATGTTGTAAACATAATTTTCGTTGTTTTTGTTGTAACCTTGATATTCGATTCGAGTGCCTTCGGTACCGTTGGCGGTAGTATCGGAAAAAACGGTACTCATCAATGTCGAAAGGGAAAAGGAACCGCCCAGAGGGAAAAGAAGCGACGTACGGCTTTCTTTTATGGCTTGTTCTTGTGCTTTTTTATGAATTTCGCGTGCATGATATACAAATCTTTTTTTCGATGCTTCGCTTGCGTCGTTCGGTACTAACATCACATCGAGTATGCCTATGTCGTTATTTATTCCGTCTTCATGATGCCTTGAAACAATTTTCCATTTAAAGTATATTTTCGGAAATATCGGATCGAATAGGGCTATTTCGTATGTTGGAAATCTCCGCTTGTTCTCTTTGTAAAAATAGTAATATTTTTCGGGAATTTTATACTTTTCGGCTAACAAGTTTTTTTCCGAGTAAATGTCTTCTACCGTACGTGTATCGGTAGATATGCCAAAGCCAGCATAGTTGTAATCGTCGAACGCGTATCCCGGCCATATATACTCTTCTCGATACAAAAAAATCGCGATTTTATTGCCGTAAGCATAGATATAAGGTCTATAAAGACGTTTTATATACTCCGGACTCCAAACGGATTCTTGGTGAAGATGAGCGCTTTTTTTATCTTTAAGAAGGGGTATTTGATAGCCTCCACATCCTGCCAGCATCAATAATACGCCCACAAAAAATGTAATTTTTACATAACCATTGAATAGAATATTGTTCATTATCCTTTTCCTTTATTTAGTTACACTATATCTTTCATATACACAAGCCTATACTGTCCATCTTTCTCATTAAAAATAAACAATGCAACCAATGTTGTTCTTTTGCCTCTTTTGGTCACAATATCTGCCGTTACAAAACACCGACACTTTTTTCATTCATGAATGAACGTGTATACAACGGTGTATATTCACCGTCTTGCTTTTTAGTTACCGGATAACGTTTGCATAGTTGCGTAAATTGCTCCGTAAAGGTATTTCTATCAAAAAACATGATTTCACGCAAGGTAACATACCCCATACCTTCTGCCTGCCTGATCTGCTTTATCGCAGATCCTTTTTTCTGTTTACGAAATACCGCACCTTTTGATACATAGGCAAGTGATTTCTTTACATCTTTTTGCACCAAAAATTTATTAACAAAATTTAGAGCTACCCGATACCCTTCTGTCTTGTCTATAGCTGATGCATACAACATCCCTTGTATAAAAAATAACAGAAAAACAATCCCTTTTATGTTCGTTATCATAAAATAACTCTCCCCTAGATTCATCATAATCACTTGGTCTTTCAGCATCCAAGAAGAAAGATGACCCAGCTTTTAGTTATTTTACAAAAAAGATGTCACATATTACGTCACATTTTAAATATATTCTATCTCTACAGCCTTTTTTTTCTTAGGGAATATCTGCCTCTTTACCTTTGTAGCCCCCAAATACTTTTTGGCACCATTGTTGTCTTTGTCGAGGATGATCCAGCGTTTGTCATCTTCTATAGTTTCACCTTTTTCATTTTTGATCAGCTCTACCTTGTACACCAACCTGACAGCATCGACAAATGCGCTTGCCCCCCTGCTCTGCGAAGTATTTTTCGTACCATGGTGTATAAAAATGATGCTCTTGCCCTCTTTTGTCGCCCATCGGGTAAAAAGATTGATAAACTTTCTGGCATGTGCGTTATTGTTCTCATCGGCACCGAACATCGCAATAAGTGGATCAAGGATAATCACATCATATGATTTGAGAGCTGCTTTGAACTGGTAAAACTGACTATTGACCGTTACCCCTGCCCTACTCTCTTCCAAAAAATGGATGGTTTCCGAATCCGCTCCGGAAATATGCAAATTTTTTTCAAACAGGTGTGTCTCTTCTTCCAAAAGATTTTTTGCGATCATCTCAAAACGATACTTGGAGAGTGCCAAAGGATCCTCGCTCAACCACATAAAGACCTTCAGCCCTTCATCTCGCACCATTCGCATTGCTGCCTGTAGAAGAAGAAAGGACTTTCCTACCCCTCCACCGGCTGTCACAAGCGACACAGCATTCTTGGGAAAAGGCAGCCAGCTTTTACAGACAAACTCCGCCTCTTTCGCCTCGATCTGATCAAACGAAACAATATTAAACAGTGCTCGACTCCCCTGCTCTACGCGTTCGAGCTCCTCATGTACCAGATGCAGTGCAGCAGACAAATCCCCCTGCTGCTGTACATTTGCCAAAATGTGGTGGGCAAGCTGTTGTATATGTCGTAATTTTGAAAGTGATTTTATCTCCTCAACATATGGTGTCACATTGACAATCGGCGTAGCTGCAAGCACCTCCAGCATCTGCACTTCATCAAATGCCTCTCCCATATGTTTTGTGATCAGCCCCTCCTCTATAGTGCTATGTTCATAGAGATACTGCAGCGCATCAAAGAGTTTCTGGTGAAAAGGAAAATAAAAATCTTCAGCCTCAATGCCACATGATAATAGGGTTTCCATTGCATTCGCATCGAAAATCACACTGCTAAGAATAGCTCTCTCAAAGTCTTTGTTATAGGTATTTTCTTTCATGATACTTCTTTTGGAGACAAATATTTTGACTATTCTATCAGTATTATATACATTTTACAACTTGCGTTGACATACCGTGTATACTCTCCTAAAAGAAGTTATTTTAGAGGTATAAAGAAGTAATATTAGAGTCTTATTTCATAAAAAAGCAGTTATTTTAGAGAGGTGAGTTCTCTATAGTGGAACTTATTTTAGAGTGATTGTTTCTTTGAAAGGAAGTTCTTTCAGCTGGTACTGA
>CAZMKH010000191.1:0-3039 GCA_964566455.1 uncultured Campylobacteraceae bacterium
TCAGGAGGATTTTTATCCTCCTACTCTTTCATTTGCGACCGTGGTGGAATTGGTAGACACGCTATCTTGAGGGGGTAGTGAGCCTAGCTCGTGCGAGTTCAAGTCTCGCCGGTCGCACCATTACATAAGGATACTCATGAAAATCAAAGAAGAATTATTCCAAAGAAGTTCCAACAAATGTGAAATCTGTGGCAATGAAGAAAATCTTGATATTTATAAAGTTGAACCCAAAGATGAATATATTGTAGTTTGCGATATCTGTAAACCCCAACTTGAAAATCCTGACTCAATTGATACAAACCATTTTAGATGTCTTAATGAGTCAATGTGGAGCGAAGTGCCAGCTGTACAAGTCGTGGCATACAGACTTCTTTCACAAATGCAAGAAGAGGGATGGCCGAGAGACTTGCTTGATATGCTCTACCTTGATGATGAAACAAAAGAGTGGGCTGAGTCTTCGTTGCAAAAAGAGGATGACGAGGTAATTCCCACAAAAGATTCTAACGGTACAGTTTTAAACAGCGGTGACAGTGTGACCATTATAAAAGATTTGGAAGTCAAAGGTGCCGGTTTTACTGCCAAAAGAGGAACTGTGGTAAAAAATATAGCTCTAACAGACAATCCGGAACAAATAGAAGGCAGAGTAAACGGAACCCGTATAGTGCTGTTGTCTAAGTTTCTAAAGAAAGTGTAATAACTATGATAAAAAAATGCCTTTTTCCTGCCGCCGGGTACGGAACCAGGTTTTTACCTGCTACCAAAGCTATGCCAAAAGAGATGCTCCCAATTCTTACAAAACCGCTTATCCAATATGGTGTAGAAGAGGCAAAAGAAGCCGGATGTGATATCATGGCTATAGTTACCGGAAGAGGAAAAAGAGCCATAGAGGACCATTTTGATATAAGTTATGAGCTTGAATATCAGATAAAAGGCACTTCAAAAGAGGACTTGCTCTATCAAATAAGAGAACTTATAGATAATTGCACTTTTACATATACCAGACAAAAAGAGATGAAGGGCTTGGGTGATGCCATATACAAAGGAAAGGCACTGCTTGGCGAGGATTCTCCTTTTGCTGTAATACTTGCAGATGACTTATGCGTCAATCCAAAAGGCGATGGTATACTAAAACAAATGGCACAAGTTTATGAAAAATATAAATGTTCTATCATTGCTATAATGGAAGTTGACAAAAGTGATACAAACAAATATGGGATAATTTCCGGCATAGAGATAGAAAAAAATGTCTTTCAAGTAAAAGATATGGTTGAAAAACCAGAAGTTTCCAAAGCCCCGTCAAATCTTGCCATAATAGGCAGATACATACTCACTCCCGATATTTTCGACATCATTAAAGTTACAAAACCGGGAAAAAACGGTGAAGTCCAGATAACTGACGCACTTTTAACCCAGGCAAAAGAAGGCAGAGTAATCGCTTATAAATTTGACGGTTTAAGGTTTGACTGCGGTAATGTTGACGGTTTTGTGGAAGCAACAAACTACTTTTATAAACAAACAGTCAAATAAGTCTCATAAATACTCCCGTAAAATTTCCCACTACTTTATTTTTAGAACTTTCGGAGGAAGTTTTGATTATGTCTTATAGGCTGTTTAAGCCTTGTATTCAGGGATTTTAAAGTGGTACCTGGGGCCGGACTCGAACCGGCACGGTATCGCTACCATCAGATTTTGAGTCTTAAACATAAGATATATTATATCTTATCATATCCCTTTATATCAACGATATTAAGGGATTTTGATTTTTTATGATAAGTTGTATTTTACTATAGTTTTGATATAATGACCGCTACCTTTACCGCTACCCAAACCACTATTGGTTTAAAAGAGGATTTAAGATGGCAACCATTAAAAAACTTATTAAAATACAAGGCTATATCGGCTTATATTTTAATGATCAGCACAATATCTTTGATACTAAAGAAGTTAGTGTATCGCAATTAAACAAAAAAGTAAAGCCCCCTTATATAATTTTTTCAAGATTTTATGATAATAAAAAATCAGTATATCAAAAATACACAATTACCAATAATGCCAAAACTACAAAAAGAATACTTGATGAAATATCAGCCGAACGAAAAATGAAACAAATAGAAAAAAGCTTTGAAACAAGAAAAGAAGCTAAAATTTTAAATGACATCTTCTATGATTGGATAGAGTATAGAAAAAATCAAATGTCTCAAAAACATTATGAAAATAATTTCTGGTTTTTTGAGAAATATATAAAAGACAAAATCGGAAAATACAAAGCCAATGATATAACCACAAGGCAAATACAAACAATCGTAAACTCTATATTAAAAGAAGGCAAAGCACCAAGAACCGCAAAGACCGTAAAAGATATATTATCACCGACTTTTAAACATGGTATAAAAAATAAATATTGTAAAAATAATCCTGCTGAAGATATTAAGATACCTAAATTTGATAATCAAAGATATTTTACAATAGAAGAAGAGCAAGCTAAAAAGTTATATGATATTATAATGAATTATCCAGATATAACAATCAGAGGTATTTTTATATTTTTATTGCATGGCAGAAGAAAAAAAGAGGTCT
Organism: uncultured Campylobacteraceae bacterium; assembly: GCA_964566455.1. GTDB lineage: Bacteria > Campylobacterota > Campylobacteria > Campylobacterales > JALSKU01 > JALSKU01. The sequence goes on from CAZMKH010000191.1 coordinate 2,578, forward strand.
TAAGGCTTAGATGGGAAAATATAAACATATCTCAAAAACTATACTTTTTAGAAGATTTTAAAAACAAATCAAGAAAAAATCAAATTTTTCCACTATCCGATATACAAATGGAGATTTTAAATAAAATCGGAATCAAAAAAACCGGATATATTTTTATTAAAGAAGATGGCAATCCATACAAAGATATAAGATGGCACTGGGATAAGATAAGAAAACAATTAGATTTTTATATAAAATTACACGATTTAAGGCATCTTATAGGCTTTATAGCAGTAAATCAAGGAGTACCGTTAAAAGCTATTAGTAAGACATTAGGACACTCTAATACGCAAATTACGGAAAGATATTCAAATGTGTCAATAGATTTGGTTAGAGAGACTTTAGATACCGTTTTTGATACAATAGAGCATAAAGATATGCACAATGTTTCTAAAAGCAAAAAATTAGAACAATTAAAAGCTT
>CAZMKH010000192.1:0-3038 GCA_964566455.1 uncultured Campylobacteraceae bacterium
GGTTATACACGCATTCAATAGATTGAATATTAAAGGCTATCAACTTTTAATTGTTGGAAATTTTTTTAAAAATTTTCAAATTGATGAAGAATCAAAACAACTAATAAACCAAGCAAAGCAAAAAAGAAATATACGTTTTTTATCTAATGTATCTAATGATAAATTAGTAAAATTATATAATGAATCCAAATTATTTGTATTTCCTTCATTTTATGAAGGCTTTGGTATCCCCCCACTTGAAGCAATGGCTTGTGGCACACCGGTAATAACATCTAATGTCTCTTCGCTTCCAGAAGTTGGAGGGGATGCTGTAGTTTATTGTAATCCATATAATGCAGAAGATATAAAAAATAAAATAGAAATGATTTTAAGTAGTGAACAGTTACAAAAAGATATGATAAAAAAAGGTTTAAAAAGAGCAAAGCAATTCACATGGGAAAAAGCTGCAAAAGAACATATAAAAGTTTTTGAAGAGGCATTGAAAAGTTGAAAGTGGCTATCATTCATGATTGGCTTGTAACAAATGCAGGAGCCGAGAAGGTTTTAAAAGCTATTTTTGAGATTTATCCTGAGGCTGATATTTTTAGTTTGGTAGATTTTTTAAGCAATGAAGATAGAAAAGAAATTTTAAACAGTAAGTTTGCCAAAACCTCTTTTATACAAATACTTCCTTTTGCGAAAAAACACTTTAGAAACTATCTACCACTTTTCCCAAAAGCTATAGAAAGTTTGGATCTAGGTGGCTACGATTTGATCATCTCCTCTTCCTGGGCAGTTGCTAAGGGCGTTAGAACAAGCAAAAATCAACTACACATTTGTTATTGCCACACCCCTATACGTTATGCATGGGATCTTTATAAAGAATATACTAAAAATCTCTCACAACCAAAAAAGTTTTTAGTACAACTAACACTGCGATATATACGAAAATGGGATTTAGAAACTGTTGATAGAGTTGATTTTTTCATAGCCAATTCGGCTTTTGTAAAAAAAAGGATCCAAAAAACATATAACAGAGATGCCAAGGTGATATATCCGCCTGTAGACACAAAAAAGTTTCATATATATGAAGATAAAGAGGAGTTCTATCTTACCGCATCGAGGTTGGTACCATATAAAAAAACAAAGCTTATCGTAGAAGCGTTCAATGCTATGCCGAACAGGAAGCTGGTTGTGATTGGGGCAGGAGAGGAGTATGAGAGTATTTTAAAAATTGCCGAATCAAATATCACCATATTGGGGTATCAGGAAGACAATGTTTTAGTTGATTATATGCAGCGAGCCAAAGCGTTTGTCTATGCTGCGGTGGAGGATTTTGGTATAGTGCCGATAGAAGCGATGGCTTGCGGAACGCCCGTTATCGCTCTCAATGACGGTGGAACCGCTGAGACGGTTATCGATGGAGTGAATGGTGTCCATTTTGAAAAGCAGAGTGTTAAGGATATTGTGAATGCCGTTGATCGGTTTGAACAAATGATATTCGATCCAAAGACAATTGCAAAAACAGCACAAAAGTATAACAAGATGAGATTTCAGCAAGAGATACAAAAGTTCATAAAATCTAAAATCATATAAGCTATAATTCTTTTTATGAAAAAAAATCTGATAAATTTTACCTTTCTTTTGATCGATGTCCTTTTTCTCATAGCTATTTTCTATTTGACACAATATGTACGAATAGAGCTTAACAGTGCGGCGGATCTTCCTAAATTCGAAATCTACGAGCTAAAAAGATTTCTTTTTGTTATCATTATAATACTTGCAATAATGTTTTATGAAAAGATATATACTTTACGCTACGATTTCTGGCAAGAGACTTACAGAATATTTAAGTCTCTTTTGTTGGCATATTTTATCGTTTTAGCACTGTTAATGCTTGGAAAAGTCTCTTTGGAATTTTCTCGCCTTTTTATAACACTCTATTTTCTTTTTGCATTTATATTTTTGCCTATTGCCAAGAGATTGACCAAAAATCTACTCTTTAGAGTTCCTTTTTTCCAAAAAAAAGTTTTGGTGGTTGGCGATAATAAGCAAGCAGATGTACTACACGATGAATTTGAAAAGAATTGGTACCTTGGATTAAAGCAAGCAAAACAAAACTATGAGATGGTATTTATCACTTCAAAGTCATTATCACCCGAGAAACTCAATGAAATAATAGAGAAATATTTGGAACAAAACGATGAAGTTTACGTTGTACCATTTGTAACCGGCATAAATTTTGCCAATTCGAACATCATGGAATACTCCAACATCCGATACAACACCATCCAGATCCAGAACAGACTTCTTATACCAAGAAATATATGGGTAAAAAATGCATCTGATTTTCTCTTTGCGATTGTGCTTTTTCCTCTCTTTTTGGTTATTCATATATTTATAGCCATAGCTATAAAAATGGATTCCCGGGGAAGTGTTTTTTTCAAGCAGGTTAGACTTGGAAAGGATGGCAACTCTTTTGTGTGTTATAAGTACAGGACAATGTATGAAAACTCCGATAAGCTTCTAAAAGAGTATCTCCAAAAACACCCGGAAGAGGTGGAATATTATCAAAAATATCACAAGTATAAAAATGATCCTCGTATAACGAAGATAGGAAAATTTCTCCGCGTTACATCGCTCGATGAATTAGCACAACTTATCAATGTTCTCAGAGGGGAGATGAGTATGGTAGGGCCCAGACCTTATATGCTTAGTGAATCTACCAAACTAGGAAAATATAAAAATATCATTTTAAAAGTAAGGCCGGGTATAACAGGATTATGGCAAGTAAGCGGAAGAAACAATCTCACCTTTAAAGAAAGAAATGAACTAGAAGTATGGTATATTAAAAACTGGTCTCTTTGGACAGACTTTATTATTTTAATCAAAACCATTAAAGTAGTTTTTTTTAAAATCGGTGCAAAATAGATTCAAAATATTTATCAAATGAAAGAGTAGGCATGAAAAAAATTTTCGTTACCGGCGGAGCCGGCTATATCGGGTCACATACCTGTGTGGAGCTGTTGAATGCGGGATATGAGGTTGTCGTCTACGAC
>CAZMKH010000193.1:0-3036 GCA_964566455.1 uncultured Campylobacteraceae bacterium
AGGTGACTGTTAATCACTTGGTCGCTGGTTCGAATCCAGCATCCGGAGCCATCCTTATTCAACTTCAACTCTATTTCTTCCGTTTTGTTTGGCTTTATAAAGTTTTTGATCTACTCTCGATATGATTGTTTCGGAGTTATCATCATCATTTAAAGTTGTTACACCAAAACTGCAGGTTAATTTGTCAATTTTATCAAAATTATGCATTTGGATCTGTTTTCTTAATTTTTCTGCAAGTTTTATAGCTTCTTTTTTTGGGGTCTCAGGTAAAATTATCAAAAATTCTTCCCCGCCCCAACGTCCAAAAATATCACTTTTTCTGAGTTTGCCTGAAACAAAACGTGTCAACTCTTTTAAAATTTCATCTCCTACCTTGTGACCGTATAGGTCATTGATGTTTTTAAAAAAATCTATATCAAAAAATATAACACTAAGAGGTCTTTTGTATCTTTTTGCAATCTCTATCTGCTCTTCAAGGCTTAGGTCTGTTTTATACCTGTTGCATATAGAAGTCAGCTTGTCAACAGTTGCTAGTCTTTCAAGCTCTTTTTCAAGTTGTTCTCTTCTTGCTATCTCCTTTTTTAAATGCATCGCCCACCCTGCTATCAGCATCAAAACAAGTAAAACTGTCCCAAACATCAGCAAAACTGTTTTTAGACTTATGCCTTTTTGATAATGAACAGATACCCACTTTGTATAAATTATCTCTTTTTGCTCTTTTGGTATAGCATCTATCGCGCGATTTATAAGAGGAATTAACTCTTTCAAATCTTTTCTTACCATAATCCTTACATCAAATCTCCAGGGAGTTTTTCCTGATATTTTTAGATTTGCAAACGAGTACTTGTTTATCTTGTAGGCCAAAACCGGCAGCATATCTATAGCCGCATACGCTTTACCATCGCAGACCATCTGCAATGCTGTGTTTATATCTTTGGTTTCTATCAAATGAAAGTCTGGATAATACTCTTTAAGTAATTTTGTGGCAGTATAATCTTTCCCTACAGCAATAGTTTTATCTTTTAGATATTCCATTTCCGGTATAAAACCGACATCATTTCTTGTAGCTATAACAATAGGAAAAGAGCCGTAAGGTTTTGAAAAAAGTGCATACTTTAGTCTGTCCTTCGTCCTTCCTGTTGCAAAATTTATATCAGCCTGTTTATTTTTTATCGATTGCAGAACCTCATCAAAACTTTTAGCTATCTTACACTGGGTCTTTAAACCAAGCTCTTTTTTTATAAAATTCCAATAATCTACGCCTATCCCTGCGAGCTTGTTTTTTTCCAATACATTGAAAGGCTCCCACGAACCGGTTGATATACATTTTAGCTCATGTGATTTGATGAAGTTTTTCTCTTGGGTTGAAAGATGCAAGGGGGTTTCAAGAGCAAAAAGAAGCGTCTGCATAAAAATGGCTATATAGAAAAGCCTTCTTAGGCAACCTCTTTTCAATTCACCCCCCTTTTTTTTTCTATAAAAGTATTAAATTTTTCTTATATAATTTAATTATACATTTTTCATCATTAAAAAATTATAAATATATCGAAAAACAACTCTTTTATCCCATAAGTTTTTCAATTTCTTCGGCAGGTACGGCTTTTGAAAAGTAGTAACCCTGATAAAACTTGCATCCATGCTTTTTGATATACTCCAGGCTTTTTTCATCTTCTACACCTTCGGCTATAACATCGATATCATATACTTTGGCTATATCGATAGATAATTTTACTATCTCTTTATTTCTATCTTTAAATAAATTCAAAACAAATGTTTTGTCAATTTTGAGATTGTCTATAGGCAAAAGATGAAGTGAACTTATAGAAGAATAACCTGTACCGAAATCATCAAGACTGAAAGTAATGCCTTTTGATTTAAACTGTTTGATGATGGAAATAACTCGCTGCTTGTCTTTTAAAAAGACATCTTCAAGTATTTCAAAATCCAAAAATCCAGGATCTATGCCTTCCTTTGCTATAATATCTAAAGTATCTCGTACAAAATGTTTGTTGTAAAATTGTTCACCGGAAATATTAACTGAAACCCTTAGGTTGAAATTCTTATATTTGCTTTGCCATATTTTTATTTGGCTGCAAACTTCTTTCAAAATATACTTATGCAAATCGATACTCAGCTTGTTGTTTTGCGTAACATACAAAAAACTATCCGGAAACATTAAACCCTTAACGGGATGATTCCACCTGACCAAAGCTTCAAGACCTGCTATAGAGTTATCTTTAGTAGATACTTTTGGCTGATAGTACAAAACAAATTCATATTTTTTTAACCCCTCTTCAAACTCATTTTTTAGTATCAAAAACTCTTTTGATTCCAAATCAAGCCTGCTGTTAAAAAAGCTAAGTTGCCTTTTACCCTCTTTTTTTGCATTGTACATTGCAACATCAGCGTTGATGACTACTTCCTTGTGGTCTTTTTCCTCATCAGGAAATATTTTGATACCTATACTTAGTGAAATATTTATATTGTATTTGTTGTCGATATTCAAAGGAGTTGAAAATGTATCAATCATTTTTTCTGCCAAAATAGATATCTTTTGTATCGCCAAATCTTTATCACTTCCGAGATAATTGGCAATAAAAGCGAATTCATCGCCTGCCATCCTGGCAATGATATCATCTTCTTTGGTTATGCTTTTTAAAATATTTGCGGTCTTTATAAGAACTTTATCGCCGACATCATGACCGTAATAATCATTTATAAATTTAAAATTATCCAAATCAATAAATAAAAAACCGCTGTATTCATTCACTCTTTTGTTTTGGTGATAAATTTCTTCCAGTTTTTCAAACATACTTTGCCTGTTTAAAAGTTGTGTCAATTGATCGTATTTTGCCTTGTATTCCAGACTTTTTTGTGCCTCTTTTATATCACTTATATCTAAAAAATGGGCTATAAAGTTGACTATGACTCCTCTGTCGTCCTTGATGGCACTTATCGATAAAAGCTCAGGGTAAATATCTCCGTTTTTTCTCTTATTGTATATCTCTCCTTGCCAATACCCTCTCTCTTTGATCT
>CAZMKH010000194.1:0-3033 GCA_964566455.1 uncultured Campylobacteraceae bacterium
GTACACCTGTGGAGATACTATATTCACAAGTCGAAAAGATTGTGTAAAACCGTAATAAAACGATAACTGCTTATCGTTTTATAGGTTTTACTATGCTATTTAGTGGTTGAATCCTAAAATCAAGGATTTTAGTGATGAAATCCAAATAGCATTGAGCCCTTGAAGAAAATCGTAGCGAGCAAAGCGAGGTAGATTTTCGGTTAATTCACTGCAAGGTGAGCAAGAAAGTTAATTCACCGCAAGGTGATTGATGAAATAAGATATTATAAAACTAATATAAAACCATAGCAAAGGAAAGAAATGGCTAAAAAAGTAACTGGCGAAATTAAGCTTCAAATTGAAGCTGGCAAAGCAAATCCTTCACCTCCTGTTGGACCTGCTCTTGGTCAGCAAGGTGTTAACATTATGGAGTTCTGCAAGGCTTTTAATGAAAAAACAAAAGATATGATGGGATTTAAAATTCCTGTTGTTATAACTGTTTACGCAGATAGAAGTTTTACTTTTATCACAAAACAGCCACCGGCTTCTGATCTTATCAAGAAAGCTGCAAACATTAAAAAGGGAAGCGATAATCCTTTAAAAAACAAAGTAGGTAAACTTACTCGTGCTCAGGTTGAAGAGATTGTTGCTAAAAAAATAGCAGACTTAAACACAAAAGATATAGCAGCAGCTTCAAAAATTATTGAAGGTAGTGCTAGAAGCATGGGTATAGAGATAGTAGACTAACAAACCCCAACCACATGGGTAATGTGGAAGCAAAAAAAATGCGGAGAAAAATAGATGGCAAAGAAAATTTCAAAAAGATTTCAAGAATTAAATAAAAAATTTGATAAAAATTCTACTTATCAAAAAGATGAAGCGGTAGAAGTTGTTAAAAACCTGGCTTCAGCAAAATTTGATGAAACAGTAGAGGTTGCATTAAAACTTAATGTTGATCCAAGACATGCTGATCAAATGGTAAGAGGCTCAGTTGTTCTTCCTGCAGGAACCGGTAAAAAAGTAAGAGTCGCAGTTGTTGCAAAAGATGCAAAAGCCGATGAAGCCAAAGAAGCCGGAGCTGATTTGGTTGGTGCTGAAGAGTTGATAGAAGATATTCAAGCAGGTAAAATCGATTTTGATGTATTAATTGCAACTCCAAATATGATGGGATTGGTTGGTAAGGTAGGTAGAACTTTGGGACCAAAAGGCTTAATGCCAAACCCTAAAACCGGAACTGTAACTATGGATGTAGCTCAAGCTGTAAAAAATGCAAAAGGCGGTCAGGTTAATTTTAGAGTTGACAAACAAGGAAATATTCACGCAGGAATTGGAAAAGCAAGTTTTTCAAAAGAGCAGTTAAATGATAATCTAACCACATTTATAAGAGCTATCAACAAACATAAACCTGCATCTTCCAAGGGAAGATATATAAAAAATGCAGCTTTGTCTTTGACAATGAGCCCTTCAGTACATTTGGATGTACTTGAGCTAATGGATATAAAATAAAAATAATAATTAATCTTAAAACTGAAGACAGCAGGTTGGGATACTCCTTATCCCTGTAAATCCCGCCGAAGTTCGATGTTTTGAAAGGAGAATAAATGCTAACAAGAAGTCAAAAAGCAAAGATTATTGACAATCTTGCAAATGAGTTTAAATCTGCCGGTGCGGTTGTTATCTGTGGATTTACCGGAATTACTCATAAGCAACTTGAAGCTTTAAGAGAGCATGCTAATGAAAATGATACAAAAGTTAGAGTTGTAAAAAACAGTTTTGTAACATTAGCTGCCCAAAAGGCTGAGATGGACAAAATAGATGTTGTCGAAAATAATCTTGCAATATGGTCAAGTGATCAAATTTCAGCATGTAAAGTTGCTGATAAATTTGCAAGTGCCAACAAAGATAAATTTGTCATAAAAGCCGGTTATCTTGAAGGAAGAGTTGCGGATGTCGCTACGATCAATGCTATGGCTAAATTGCCTGGTCGTGATGAGTTGCTCGGCATGTTGCTATCTGTTTGGACTGCACCTGCTAGAAATTTTGTCACTGGACTTGATAATTTACGAGCTAAGCTAGAAGAAGAAGCTGCATAAAGCAGTATAAACTACGAAAGAATAAATAATAAAGGATGAAAAATGGCAATAACTAAAGAAGATGTATTGGAGTATATCTCAAATCTTAGTGTATTAGAGCTTTCTGAACTTGTAAAAGATTTTGAGGAGAAATTTGGTGTTTCTGCACAACCAACAGTAGTTGCAGGTGGAGCTGCCGGAGGTGAAGCAGCTGCAGCAGAAGAAAAAACAGAGTTTGATGTAGTATTGACTGCAGCAGGTGCTAAGAAAATAAATGCTATCAAAGCTGTAAGAGCTATCACTGGTCTTGGTCTAAAAGAGGCTAAAGCTGCTGTTGAAGAAGTTCCCACAACTCTAAAAGAGGGAATTTCAAAAGATGAAGCAGAAGAGATTAAAAAACAACTTGAAGAAGCCGGTGCATCTGCTGAAATCAAGTAAATATATTGATACGGGACTATATCCCGTATCATATTTAGTATAAACCGTAATAATGGTGTTAACTATTTTGATCAAATATCAAAATAACTTCTTCTATTTTATTGTTGCTATATTGTTGCAGCAATAAAAAAATACTACTATGAGGTAGAATTCATGTCAAACAACATAAAATCAGGAAATCGACTAAGAGTTGATTTTTCAAAAGTAAAAAAAAGTATAGATGTCCCCAATCTTCTACAACTTCAGCAAAAAAGTTTCGAATATTTTTTAAATGTAAACAGTGAGGGCGAAAGCGGAATAGAGCATGTTTTCAGATCTATTTTCCCTATTCATGACCAACAAAACAGAATCACGCTGGAGTATGTAAGCAGCGAATTGGTTAAGCCTAAATATTCTGTAAGAGAGTGTATAGACAGAGGCTTGACATATGCAGCCAATTTAAAAATGAATATAAGATTGATACTTTGGGACAAAGATGAAAAAACAGGCGAGAAAAAAGGTATCAAAGATATAAAAGAACAAAGTATATACATAAGAGATATAC
>CAZMKH010000195.1:0-2997 GCA_964566455.1 uncultured Campylobacteraceae bacterium
GCATCACATATCCTTATCTCGAGTGTCCCAAATTTTGGACTGATTCTTAAATCCCACCATATATCTTTTGCACTCTTTATAGTGCCGGCATTGGTCATTTTTTCATACAAATCTTTCATCTTGGTAAAATTTTCAAAATAGCTTGACTGACCGGCTCTTGGTAACTGCTCAAATATCTTTGCTCTATAAGATAAAAGTCTGGCATCTTCTCCGTTAAAGTATGGAGAGTTTGAGCTGAGTGCCAAAAACAGGGGTAAAAATTCCAGAGAAAAATTGTATGCTCTCATAGCCTCAACACTTGAAGGCAAAGCAACATGTATATGAAACCCGCATATATGGAATCTTGAAAGAAGTATCCCATACTCATTTGCAAAAGCATCATATCTTTTTTCATTTACATGTTCCAAAGGCTCTACTTTGTATGAATGAGAGCCTGATGTCGCTATGCACAGATTGTCATCTTTTATGACATTTTTAAGATAGGCTATCTGCTCTTTAAGTTCATTTATAACTCCAAATGAAGTTTGACAAACAGGAGTCACAAACTCTACCATGCATTCAAGGAATTCTTGATGTATTTTTTCTTTATATTCAGGCTCAAATCTCTCTCGTACCCTGGAAGAGTAATTTTTAAGCTCCAGAGTATCTTTGTCTTGCAATCTTGCCTCCAACTCCGCTCCTACAGTATAACCTTTATGGTCTCTCCACTGCTTAAAATACATCAAAAACTCCTTATATTTCTATCAGACATAATTATAGCATAGATTGCATGATTGCAAAAAGTTATTGGTATTTATTATGGTTGTTATGGTCGTTTATGGTATAATCCGCATAAAATTTGGGTTTAAAGATAGGACGATATGATAAGAGTCGGGATAAACGGTTTTGGAAGAATAGGTCGAATTTTAGCTAGGATTGTTTTGCAAACTCCACATTTTAAACTTGTGCAGGTTAATGATATATATGATACAGATATGATGTATCATCTTTTAAAATATGACAGTTCCTACGGAAGCTTTGAAACTGATAAAAAATTCAAAATGACAAACTGCAGTGATATAAAAAATCTTCAATGGGATAATGTTGACATTGTTTTTGAGTGCAGCGGAGTTTATCATACAAAAAAAGAGCTTTCTTGGCACATCAAAAACGGTGCAAAAAAAGTCATACTCTCATCCTTTTCAAAAGAGTTGCCTACCTATATATATGGTATAAATGAAAAAGAGTATAAAAATGAAAGTATAATATCCAACTCAAGCTGTACGGCAAACTGCACAGTTGCTATTTTTAAAATCATAGATAAATATTTGGGTATAAATACTGCTACCATAACAACCATACACAGCTATACCACAGACCAAAACCTTCTTGATAACAAAAACAAAGATATAAGACGGGCAAGATCCGCAACTTCCAATATAATACCTCTTTCAAGTAATGTGGCAAATGCTACGGTTCAATTTTTACCACACTTAAAAGGAAAGATTACCGCTGAGAGTATAAGAGTACCTGTTATAAACGGGGTACTGATAGATATAAACATACTGTTAAAGAAAAAAACATCACTCTTGGAAATCAAAAAAATAATCCGCTCACACATCAATCCTAAAATTTCATACTTTTCAAATGACCATTTTGTTTCATCCGATATAAAGAAAATACCATATTCAAACATAATTGATGAAGAGTTGATAAAATTGAGCGAAGGAAATCTTTTAAAACTTATGCTTTGGCAGGATAATGAGTATGGGTATGCCAGAAGAATTTTGGATATGGCAGAAGTAGTGAATCGTGAATCGTGATTAGTGATTAGGAAACTGAAATGAGGACTTTTTTTATTAGCGGTACCGGAACTGGTGTAGGTAAAACTTACACTACTTTGATGCTGATGGAGTATTTTGCTAAAAAAGGGTATAGAGTCGGTGCTTTTAAACCTATCGAAACAGGTGTTTTAGATAAGCCTGAAGATGGAGAAAAACTTTTAAGTAAAGCAAAAGAGTTAAATCCTGAGTTTCAAGACATTACGATAAAAGATGTAGTTCCTATCACTTTTACCCTTCCTGCAGCCCCGTTTGTAGCAAAAAAAGGTAAAAAAATAGAATATAAAAATATTGATTGTGCTTATGAAAAAATCAAAAAAAGATGTGATATACTTTTTATAGAGGGTGCCGGAGGCTTAATGGTGCCTGTAGATGAAAGATACTTTATGACTGATTTTGCAAAATATTTTGAAGCAATAACTCTCTTGGTTAGCCATAGCAAATTAGGGTGTATCAACGAAACACTTTTATCTCTAAATTTTTTAAAACAAAAAAATTTACCTCACCTTTGGTGCATCAATCTCAAAAAAAGTGATAAAAATAACTTTTTAAAAACAACATTACCCTATTATAAATATTATTTCAAAAATCCTCTAATTTTACCAGGAGATATTGAAACACTATATACCAAAATGATTAATTTCATCTGATATTAATCATATTTTTAGCAAAATTTACCTATAATCTTGTAACCGTCTTTTTTGTAAATATTATATTGTTTACAAAAGATAATCTTTAAAGGAAGGAAGAAAATGGCTATAGAAAAAAGCAGAAGAGATTTTCTCGGACTTGCATTTGGCAGTGTAGCGGCAGTGGGTGGTGTCTTGGCTCTCGGTGCTATGAAAGCTACATGGGATCCAATGCCAAGCGTTATGGCTGCAGGTTTTACTACGGTAGATTTATCCAAAATAAAACCGGGGGAGTTTAAGACATTTGTATGGAGAGGTAAGCCCATCTTTGTCTTTAGAAAAGATAAAACAGACTTTAAAAAGTGTGACAACAGAGATACAAAACTAGGTGAAAAAGACTTTTTGGTCGTTATAGGGCTTTGTACACATCTTGGGTGTATTCCTGACTGGTTTCCTGACAAAAAGAAATTTATCTGTGCATGTCACGGAGGAGAGTACGATGCGTGTGCGGTAAATACTTTTGGACCACCTCCAAGACCGCTTGACAT
>CAZMKH010000196.1:0-2976 GCA_964566455.1 uncultured Campylobacteraceae bacterium
CACTCAAAGATTGTAAAGCCAGTTTTTATGATCAAGCAACACACAAGGAGAGATGCAATGAAAAGATTGATTTCACCGGCGCTTGTCGGACTTTTTTTCTTGAGCGGTTTTGCCAATGCCGAGGACTTGAGTTTAAAGCAGGAAGTAGAACAACTCAAAAAACAGATGGCTGAACTGAAAAAAGCTCAAGCCAAGATAAACATATCGGCTCTTAAAAGGGAGCTTTCAGAAGTAAAAGCTCATGACGGACATGATAATATAAAGTGGAATGTTGACTTTAGAACAGCATTTGACTACATATCATACAAACATGAAAGCGGCAAAAAAGACTCCAACGGTGTTTTTACCAACAGACTTTGGTTAAATATGGCTTATGCTCCGTCAGACAATTTAGCATTTTTTGGAACTTTGGCATATTATAAAACATATGGTCAGGCAACAGGAGCAGCTCAGGGCTTTAACTACTTTGACTGGATTGTAAATGAAACAGCCAACCCTTCTGACGAACTTAGAGTCAAAGAGGCTTTCTGGCTATATAGAAGCAATAAAATATTTGGTGCGGACATACCTTTTACTGCAAGCTTCGGTAGAAGACCTGCAACTGATGGACTGCTTGCAAACTATAGAGAGGATCAAAGGGCAAAATCTCCTATCGGACATATAATAAATACAGAATTTGACGGTGCAAGTTTTGGATTTAACCTTGAGAATGTTACCGGAATTTCAGGAATGTATTTTAAAATCTGTTTAGGCAGAGGAATGTCAAATGTACATTCAAGATACTATGGCATATCCGCAAACAATACAGGTGGAGGAACAGGACAATATATTGTAAATCCAAACGCCACAGACTACACAAAAGTTGACGGATATAAAACTACTGATTTGGGTGGCTTTATTTTCAATCCTTACGATGACGGACAATACTCAGTTCATACAACACTCTTTAAAGCATTTAACTTACCTGGAATGGTTTATGTAGATATGAGCGGCTCAACACCTACATATAACTTTGCCCAAACAGGTGATTTGGCCGGTGGTGCTATAAGCTTCATAGCTGATGGTGTCGGTGATGGTATAAGCGACTTTTTGGATGATACGACACTGTTTGCATCATTTGCCTTTAGTAAAACTTATCCCAAAAATGGCATGAATATGTTAGGCTCAAGTGATAGCGAAACCGGTAGCTCCATATATCTTGGTGCAAATTTTGATGCACCTTTTTCTGATGATGCAAGAATCGGTGTTGAATACAACCATGGAAGCAAATACTGGAGAAGCTTTACCTATGGTGAAGATACACTTGCAGGAAGCAAGCTTGCCACAAGAGGTGATGCTTATGAATTTTGGTTTAACAAAGAGTTGATAGGTAAAAAACTTACTGCACAGCTTAGATATACCTATATGGATTATAAATATACCGGAAGCAATGCATTCTTTGGAGATGGTGGAAAACCATACAAAGTAGATGATCCAGCGCTTGCAGCAATGGGAGTTGACCCTGTGAAGTCTGCCCAGGATATAAGACTTTATATAAGATACAGATACTAAACAATCGATGACAAGCAAACTGACAAAGAGAGCAAAAAACAGTTTTTTACTCTCTTTGCTTTTGCTGTTTACTGTAAACTATTCATTACTTGCTATCTCAGCAACTCAGGTACCCGGAAATTTAAAAGATATAAATACAACTTCCAAAGCCTGGCTTAGCTCAAATGTTTTCCCTTTGACTTTTTATACCAAAGACAGCAATCTTTCTCTTTCAAAAAAAGCAACTTTTAAAGTTTTGACAAATGGCAATGAAGTGGCATTGCTTGTAAGCTTTGAAACACCCCTTGTGCTTACCAAAGACAAAAACAGTTCATTTGAGTTTGCTTCATCATTTTTTGATCACAATATAACCGACATAGGTACTTTCCCGTCAACTCATTTAAACTTTAAAAAAAGCCATACCATATCAAATCTTGTCAAAAGTATTTACAATGATGGTAATGAGACTATTATAGGCGAAAACTCAACTGTTACAATAGATAAAGCAGTTAGGCTTGGCTACCTTGAAGCAGATGGGATAAAAACTCCTTTTGTACTAGATGAAAACAAAACTTTAAATATAGATATGTTTGAAAACAGTATTTACATAGTAAAAAATATAGATGTAAACCAAATTTTTGAAAATATCTCTTTTGCCATTGATCTATTTGACGGCAACAATACGCTGCTTTATAAAACCAAATGGATAAAAGTAAACCTCTCTTCAACCGGTGAAAATGATACATCATCCGGTGATAGTGCATTTTATAATTTACAAAACGGTAAAAACATATTTATACAAAACTGTATAGCATGCCATAGATATAATGATGATACAACAGCTCCCGAAGGAATTGCTCCTATGCTTACAAATGTAGGCGGCTGGGCAAACAAAGAGTATATTATAGACTCACTTTTACACCCGCAAAAGTATGAAAGCCCTAAATACAAAAAACTTATAAAATCCGGAAAGATTATGCCGATGCCGTCATTTGACTGGCTTGATGAAAATGATTTTAATGATTTGGTCTATTTTTTACAAAATTTAAAGACCAATGATATTTCAAAGCCCTAATCAATTTTTTTCAAAAACTCTAAAAATCCTTTAATGATATCCTTTGGCTCAGGTGGACAGCCTGCTATATGATGGGCTATGGGAATATGATTTTCTATATCACTGACTATCGCAAAGGTTTTTTCAAAACTTGAATTCATTTTGGTGCAATCTCCCAACGTTATCACCCATTTTGGTGATGGAAGTTGTTTGTGGGTATTTAAAAGATGATGATGCATATTGAATGTATTTACTCCGCTTACCAAAAGCACATCCGCATGCCTTGGACTGGCAACAAAGCAGATACCAAGTCTTTCAAGGTCATAGTAGGGATTTAATAATGCGTTACACTCCGCTTCACAGGCATTGCAACTTCCGCTGTCAACCATCCT
>CAZMKH010000197.1:0-1576 GCA_964566455.1 uncultured Campylobacteraceae bacterium
TTGTTCCGGTTTTGTAGGTTATTATGTACTGCAGATACTCTACCCAAAGCTTTATATAAAACTGCCAAGAAACTACAGCTGTGGTCCTTTAAAACCTGAAGAGAATGTTTTAACTCCCGTTGCAAGACCTTTGGCGGCGGATTTTGTTGATTATTTTAAATCATTGCATTTAAAGGCAACAATAAAAAATAGTATTATAGATAAGAGTAAAAATCAATGCTGGGGCAGAGTCTATACCCTCGAAGAAGCCTTGCCGGGGGATATTTTGGCTTATACTCATGAAAGAAACATTGATAAAGAAAAAAAATATTGCTGCAAAAAGATAAAATATAAAAATCATTTTTACTATAAAATGTCAAGAGTAACTCTTAAAAATCGAACATGCCCCAACGGACGAATCATATACAAAACAAAATTGAATCACTTGCGGCATTTAAGTACGGGGCATGTAGCTTTTATTGTGAACATATCTAAACATGATAAAAAAGAGGAGTACAAGCTTAAAATAATTGATGCTACAAATATACTTCACGATAATGACAGTAGAAAAGATAACAGATACGGATATAAGAGTTGGCGATTTGGCACTGTTAAGTTGTGCAAAGATTTTGTTTTTGCAAAGAATTGTTCAAATCACACAGGAGTAAAAAAAAGTATAAAAATAAGATCTTCACATTTTAAAAATCCTACAGGTGTCGGAGAAGGCATTGTTTATATCAAAAAAAATTTAAAAGGCTACAGGGTAAATTCTTCCAAAAAAGTAACAAAAGCAAATATTGTTATAGGTCGCATAGTCAATTGTCAATAGTTTTATTTAAAAATGAGAAAAAATTAGATATATTTATGATTGTAAGATAATAAATTCTTATAATAAGGAGACACCTGTGAAAGTGAAAGATTTACCTCTGCAAAAGAAACTTTTTGTATATATGCTTCCTATTTTTATATTGTTATTTGCTACTTTGATAATAAATTCATATATAAGAATTAAAGATATCAAGCATGATGTTTACAAAAAAGAGAAAAGCTCTCTCAAAAAAGATATACAAAAGACACTCAAAACAAAATTGGAATTGCTTAAAAATGTGGTTATTCCTATGTCACATGATTCAGCTTTGCTGGGTTACATATCTGATGATGACAGAGAAAATATTTTCAAAGAGATAAACAGTGTAAGAAATGCTCTGATAAAAGGGGGTACTTTCAAAGACCCCAAAATTCAGATAGTCGATGCTGACGGTTACTCTTATGTAAAGTCATGGAACAAGTCTCTTTATGGCGCAGATACAAACAACAGAAACAGTATAAAGTTTGTTCAGAAATACCAAAAGTTATACAGTGGTGTCGAGGTGACACTTGGTGGTTTGATGATGGTTGCATCGGCACCTTTGATACTTGAGGAGGATGGAGATAAAGAATTTTTGGGAAATATTGACTTTATACTGAGAATGAATGATTTGGATTATAGAAAATATGATAAAAATGATAAAAGAAATCTTTTAATTCTTGGTAATATGAATAATTTAAAAAAAGCAAAATATATAACAAAACCTGTGAAAATAGATAGATACTATGT
>CAZMKH010000197.1:1586-2967 GCA_964566455.1 uncultured Campylobacteraceae bacterium
ATGTAGATATGGGAAGTGAAAAAGTTGATACGTTGTTTTTAAAATATATCAAAAAAATAGATTTTAACCAATTAAGAAGCAACGGTTATTTTATAGATGATAAATATTTTTATACATTTGAAAACATTAAAAATAAAAATGGAAAAATCCTGGGGATTTTATTGATAGCAAAACCTGTTGATATAGTTCAAAACAGTATTGTTAAAACAGAAAAGACATTATATGAATTTATGCTTATCGTTTTTATAGCTATACTGATTACACTTTCTGTTATTCCCATACTTATTAAAAAAATAGTAATAAATCCTCTAAACAGACTTGAAAAACTATCTGAAGAAATATCTTCAGGAGAGGGAGACCTTACAAAAAGAATTGAAACTGACACCAAAGATGAAATAGGTCAAACATCATACTTTTTTAACAAATTTATACAAAAAGTTCATGATATAGTTTCAAATATAATGGTTTCAGGGGCTAAAACTTTTGATAATGTGAAGCTTATGAATAATGACATTAAAGATATCAATAAAAAAATTGATTCTGAAGTATTGCTTGTAAAAGAATCCAACTTACTTGCAGGAGACATTAAGACACTTCTTCAAAAGACATTAGATGACAGTGTAGAAACAGCAAACAAAGTCGATGATACCCTACACAGGCTGTCTCAGGCTCAAAATGAGATAAAAGAGTTGGCCCATTCGGTCAATTTGACTTCTAAAAATGAGCAGGATATCGCAAATTCTCTAGAAAAACTAAGCCAGGATGCTGAAAATATCAAATCCGTTTTGAGTATGATTTCTGAAATTGCAGACCAGACAAATCTTTTGGCACTAAATGCCGCAATAGAGGCTGCAAGAGCGGGAGAGCATGGCAGAGGTTTTGCCGTGGTGGCTGATGAAGTTAGAAAACTTGCTGAAAAGACCCAGAAAAGTTTGGCTGAAATTGACGCAACCGTAAGTGTTATCGTTCAGTCTATAGTGAGTGCAAGCAGTGAAATGAATAAAAATGTAAAACTTTCAGTAGAGCTTGTAGACAAAACAAATATTGTTGTTGACAATATGAATAAAGGTATGATATTAAACAAGGAAGCTTTGGTCTTGGCAAAAAATACTGAACAGACATCAACTACTCTTGCTGAAAAAAGTGAACAAATTATTAAAAATGTTGATGATGTAAATACGCTTTCCATCCAAAACAAGAAGCTTTTGATGAATATAGAAAAAAGAGCTCTAATGCTTGAGGATAATGCGAAAGAGTTGAGTAGGCAGTTGGGAAGATTTAAGATATAGGAAGAGGCATCTTGTTTAGATGCCTCTTATATTATTTTTATAAAGCTTCAGCGTCTTTTTCACCCGTTCTTATTCTGATGGTTGATTCGATA
>CAZMKH010000198.1:0-2956 GCA_964566455.1 uncultured Campylobacteraceae bacterium
GTCATAAAGATTATCTAAAAACTTTTAAAGCACTCAATAGACTTAATGAGTACATCGCAAAAGAGTATGGCTTGGAGCTTTTTACGCATTGGAAGAATGAAGAGAGCATTCATGAATATAAAAACAGAATCGGTATTTTGTATGTCATGGAAGTACTCAATGCAAAAGATTTGTTAGATATAAATAAGCAAACAGATGAGAAGATAGACAAATATTTTACTACTATTTTAGAGGGCAAGGATGTAATATTAAAATAAAATTTGCTACAATAACTTCAAAAATAAAAACAAAGAAATATAAATGAAACTATACAAATACTTACTTTTCATTCTTCTTTTTACGAGCATAGTAGACGCTGCTACCATAGCACAGCAGTGGGAAAGCAGTCCAAAGTATAAAGAGTATATGAAGGCTATCAAAGCGGGTGATGTTGAAAAAGCTATCAAAATTAAAAAAACAACGATTAATGCATTGACAGAAGTTGCACTCCAAGAGTATCTGGCTGATTTTAAAGCAAAATATAGAGCAAAATATTTGGCACGCTTTCAAGAGTATCCACTAGGCTTAAAAGATATAACGGTACAGATACACAAAAAACTCCGCCCTCATCTCATAGATACATCTGTAAAAGGAAGAAATGCTTTTGCAAAAGCTATCTACGACTTCATGCGACATTACAAAAGAGAAGATGGCAAAGCCACCAAGTATGCAAAAAAACTTTTTTAAAAGTAAAAGACTCTAGCGGAACTCCTTTAGAAAAACTGGTACTCGGTATGGCGAAAAAGTCAGATATAGAAGCGGCTAAGACTCCGGAGCAGAAGCAGTGTGAGTATGAAGAATATATGGCTAAAATGAATGAAATTATAGCCAAAGAGAAGGAGAAGCAAAGAAAATGGCAAAAAATTATCGACGATTTGAATAGTATAAGACAATAACTGCTTAACTCGTTCCACCTCTCCCGAGGTGGAGCCAGAAACAACAACAAAAGGAGCCCCTATAAAAAACTACTACTTCTTACCATTGCCATCCTCTTGAGTGCCCAAGAGTTTTAATTCGACAAAGTAACAAAACTCTACATAAGTGATGAAATAAACCAGCCAAAACTCTCATGGAGTGTGGGGGAGAGGTATTGTAAAGATTTGGAGTTGGATGGATTTAGTGAGTGAGGAGGGTTATAAAAGTGGATGAGGCGAAGATGCGTTATGTGAAGGTATTGGCGATAAAAAAGAAAAAGATTATGCAGAAAACTATAAAATGATTTTGACTTGTGATTGCTATAATAAGTTTTGAAGCAAAAGGATATCAGTGTCATTCAAATAGCTATATTAAAAGTATTAGTTTTAATTTGTTTTATTAAAAGGGTTTTATCAAGAACTTTACTATTTTTTGATATAATGCAAAATTATTTTTAATAAAAGGATACTCTATGGAGTGTGAATTTCCTGCAGTAAATGAAAAAAGTGATGAGATAAGAAAGATATTTGAAGAAGTTAAAACCATAGCTGTTATAGGACTTTCTCCAAAGCCTGAAAAAGATAGTCATAAAGTTGCAAAGTATCTTCAAAGTGTCGGCTATAAAATTATTCCGGTTTATCCCAAAGAAGATATGATTTTGGGTGAAAAAGTTTATAGATCTTTGAGTGAAATACCTCAAAAGGTTGATATGGTGGATATGTTTAGAAAACCTGCCATTGCAGACCAAATTGTTGATGAGATAGAAAAAAGAGGCGATGTGAAAGTTTTATGGCTACAAAAAGGCATAGTAAATAATAAAGCTGCAAAAAGAGCTAAGGATATGGGGCTTAAAGTAGTACAAAACAGATGTTCTATGGTAGAGCATAGAACAAATTTTTCATAAGGTTTAAAATGATACAGCTTAGTGAAATAATGGAAGCAAAAAAGAAGATAAACGGAGTTGTTAATAAAACTCCTTTTGCGGAAGCACCTTTACTTAGTCAAAGAGTAGGCGCAAAAGTTTACTTAAAAAAAGAGAACCTCCAAATAACAGGTGCTTATAAGATAAGAGGAGCATACAATAAAATATCTTCTTTGAGTGATGAAGAGAAAAAAAGAGGTGTTATTGCCGCAAGTGCAGGCAATCATGCTCAAGGCGTCGCATACAGTGCAAGAGTTTTTGGAGTACCGGCTACTATCATAATGCCTGAAGCTACACCGCTCTTAAAAGTTGTAGGCACAAAAGCTCTGGGTGCTGAAGTTATCTTAAAGGGTGAAAATTATGATGAAGCATATGAATATGCCATAAAATACGCCAAAGAGAATAATCTGACTTTTATACATCCGTTTAAAGATGATAAAGTTATGGCAGGGCAGGGTACAGTTGCACTTGAAATGTATGATGAAGTAGATGACTTGGATATGATACTTGTGCCCATTGGCGGTGGCGGACTTATAAGCGGTATAGGCTCAGCCATAAAGCAGTTGGACCCTCGTATAAAAATCATAGGAGTTACCGCAAAAGGGGCTCCAGCTATGTATGAGTCTTTTAAAGAAAAAAAGGCTTTAAGTACAAGTGATGTAAGAACCATAGCCGACGGTATAGCAGTAAGAGATGCCAATGAAAAAAATCTGAAAATAATTCTTGAGTGTGTAGATGATATAGTCCAGGTCGATGATGAAGAGATAGCAAATGCAGTTTTGTTTTTGCTTGAAAGACAAAAGATAGTTGTTGAGGGAGCAGGAGCTGTAGGAGTTGCAGCTTTGATGCACAAAAAAATCGATGCAAAAGAGAAAAAAGTGGGTATAGTGATAAGCGGAGGCAATATAGATGTTGGAATGCTATCAGTCATTATAGAAAAAGGTCAGATAAAAGCTCACAGAAAAATGAAACTTTTGATAACCCTTATAGACAAGCCGGGAGCTCTGAGAAAACTGACCGACATTTTTGAAGAGCTTAGTGCAAACATCATACAGATCGATTATGACAGAACTTCTACTA
>CAZMKH010000199.1:0-2955 GCA_964566455.1 uncultured Campylobacteraceae bacterium
ATGGAGCCGATTTTTCTAACGGAAGTTACCAAGATAAAAAACGGTAAAAAGATTGAAGTAGTTGACAGTGTCATTAAAGAAGTTAAGATAGATATCAATATAAACGACAAAAAAATTGTTTCTATGATGGCAGTGCCAATGGATATAAAAGAGCTTGTCACAGGTTATATCATAGGGGAAAATATAGTAAAAAAAGTTGATGATATATATGATATAAAGATACAAAGTGAAGATGAAAAAAACTATGATGTATTGATTGAAGCCAAAACAGATGAAAAAAGCTTAAAAAAATTAAACAGTGAAAGTGTTATAGTTAGCGGCTGCGGTAAAGCGCAAAGTTCTCAAATATCACCCAAAGCAATAGAAGCAAAAACCATAACAACGGATTTCTCTATAAAAGCTGATTTGCTCTTTGATGAAATGCAGACTTTTTACGGACAATGTCCTTTGTATGAGCAAACAGGCTGCGTTCATACGGCAAAAATCTATATAGATAAAGATACCTACTTTATAGGGGAAGATATAGCCCAGCACAATACAATAGACAAAGCTGTAGGTAAAGCACTTTTGGCCGGACATGATATCACCCGTTCTTTTTTAATGGTCAGTGGAAGACTCAGCTCTGAGATGGTAGCCAAAGCCGTAGTGCATCAAGTCCCTATACTTGCATCAAGAACGGCTTCTACTTGCAGAGGTGTAATGATAGCTGAGACTTTTGGACTTACATTGATAGGATTTGTAAGGGGAAAGAGTATGAATATCTATAGAAATCCCGAGAGGATTGAGATATGAATCTGCAAGAAGCTATAAAAAACACACTAAACAGTGAGGGAAAGTTAACCTGTGCGGATGCTTACAAAGTTTCGGCAAAAACAAAAACTCCCATAGGAGAAGTGGGACAGACTGCCAAAGATATGGGTATACGCATAAGTGACTGCGGGCTTGGCCAATTTGGAAAACTTGAAAAGGGTGAATATTCAAAAACTGTGTATGAAAGACTCAAACCTCATTTAAACGATGATAATAAAGTAGTTTGTAAAATTGCAAGAGAAGCGGCAAGAGGCGTAGGACTTAAAACAGTAAGAGGAACTTTGGAGGTAAAAAATATAGATGTGACTTATTGTGAACTGGGATGCTTTAAGGAAAAAAAGAGAACAAGGCTTTATGTAAAAACAAAAACATGGATGGAAAACCAGCGAAAAGAGCTGCTTTTTGGAAAAGGAAAAACTGAAATTTTACTTGAGATAGAAAAAACAGGCTCTATTGCAAAAGCGGCAGAAAATCTTGAAATGAATTATAAAAAAGCATGGTCACACATAAAGCTTCTTCAAAAAAATTTAGACGATGTACTGGTGATTACCCAAAAAGGTAACGGAGAAAATAGCGGTACAAAATTGACTCCAAAAGCAATGGAGTATATCACAAAATACAAACAACTTCAACGCGAGATAGAAGAGTTTGCAAATGAAAGATTTAAAGAACTCTTTTTAAAACCAAGAGGAGGAAAAGATTGAAAAAACTGGATATTTTATCTTTTGAAGAGGCTAAAACCAAGGCACTTGAGAATGCCAAAAAGGAGCTCTCAAGTGAAGTTGTATTTTTAAAAGATGCTTTGGGCAGAGTATTGGCTGAAGATATAAAAGTGAGGAAAAATGTTCCATCCTTTAACAATTCCGCACTTGACGGCTTTGCATTTAGGTATGCCGACAAGAATGAGAAGCTAAAAATTGCAGCTACCATATATGCCGGAGATGAGCCAAAAGAGATACTTCAAAAAAATGAGTGCTACAAGATAATGACTGGTGCAAAAGTACCAAGTGATGCTGATACTATAGTGGCAATTGAAGATTGTTTGGAAGTAAGTGATGAATATATAAAAGTACCTGCTCATATCAAAAAAGGAAATGCTCTAAGACTTAAAGGCGAAGAGCTTAAAAAAGGTGCATCTCTTTTTCAAAAGGGCGAAAAAATAACTTCATCAGTAACAGCACTTCTGGCAGCCCAGGGGATAGCAACTGTAAAAGTATATAAAAAACTTTCAATCGCAGTTGCGTCAACCGGCAACGAGTTAAAAGAGCCTTGGGAAGAGGCGAGCGAAGATGAGATATACAACGCCAACTCATTCGGTATCATAGCTCAGTTAAAAGAGTATGGATTTGAGCCCAATTATGTCGGACTTATTCCTGATGATTTGGATAAAACGGTAGAGTTTATAGATAAATTGAAAGATTATGATGTTATCATCACAACAGGCGGTATCAGCATGGGGGATGCAGACTTTTTGGAAGAAGCCTTTTTAAAAAATGGTTTAAAAGAGTTTTTCCATGGGGTCAATGTAAAGCCAGGTCGTCCTACAATGATGGGAAGAATGGACAAAACTTTTGTAATGGCAATGCCGGGCAATCCTTTGACAACTATGTTAAATCTTTTAATGCTTTCCATACCGGTACTCTTAAAGCTTCAAGGATATAAAAACTATAAGTTAAGTACTGTAAAAGCTGTCAATGTAAAAGAATTTAAATTTAGACCAAACAGAGTAAACATAGTACTCGGATATTATAAAAATGGAGAATTTAAAGTAACAAGGGATAATAAAATAGGCTCGGGAATGCTTTTGCCTCTGTATGAAAGCAATGCCGTAATGATAACAAAAGAGGGTGAAAACGTGGTGAAAATAGGGGATGAGGTCGAAGCGGTGCTTCTTAAATGAAAAATTAAGGAAAATTAAAATGAAGAGGCTTCTTTTTGTTTTTGTGATTTTAGTTGTAGGATTATTTGCTAAAGAAAAAGTTATAGTGTTTCATGCGGGGAGTTTGTCTGTGCCTTTTGCTGAGATGGAAAAAGCTTTTGAAAAAAAGTATCCTCAGTATGATGTAGTAAGAGAGGCTGCAGGAAGCAGAGCATGTGCAAGGAAGATAACAGATGTTCACAAACCTGCCGATGTGATGGCAAGTG
>CAZMKH010000200.1:0-2955 GCA_964566455.1 uncultured Campylobacteraceae bacterium
TCTCTTTATCAAGCCTATTTAAAAGAGGATAACCCATCTTTTTGGAGACTTCTTCGCTGTTTAAAAATGCCGGCTTGTTTACTGCCAGGATATTGTCATCTTCAAAAATTTTTTCTATCTTTTGAATGTTTTGTACTTTAAACTTTGTTTTTATATCAAGTTCACCTCTTGCAATGGTAACTTTTTTATTTCCAACATAAACCAAGCCTCTATCTATTAAATCTTTGGCTTTTTTATTGGAAATATTCTCCTGGATTGCCAAAAGTTTATACGCTTTTTCTTTTTTCACTCTTCGCCTTTATTTTTTATCAATTTCTCTACTTTTTCATTAAAAGGAAGTTTTATCCTTTTTCTTTTACTTGTCACGCCACCTACAAACTCTATATCACTCTTGGAAACTTTAAACTCTTTGGAAAAAAATTTGACAAGTTCTTTATTTGCCGCACCTTCAACCGCAGGGGCTTTTATCTTTACTTTTATCTGATCTTCCATAACTTCAGCGATAATATTTTTACTGGAATTTGGTATGGCTTTTACATTTACGATGATATATCCGTCTTTTATCTCATACCACATTTTATACTCTCTATCACAGGTTTTATATCAACTCTATTTTTTATATATGCTTTTTTTAGCTCCTGATTTAGCAACCCATTTATTTCATCCACACTGCACTTATATATATTTTCAACATCATTAAAGAGTGCTTCTTGATTGAATGTGTATTTTCCGCTTATGATAATATTTGAAAAACTTGCAGGCTCCAAAGGATTGTGCCCTCCTATACCGTCTACAAAAGAGCCGCAAAGCAGCACAATATCTGAAATTGCATAAAGATTGATAAGTTCTCCCATTTTATCACAAAGTATGATATCGCTTTGGATATTATCTTCAAGAGAAAGCCTGCTATAGCTTTTTTTGCATCTTGAACTATACTCCTTTAACAAACCGTCGACTTTGTCAAACCTTTCAGGATGTCTTGGTACTGCTATGATGATATCACTACTGTTTTGCTTTATATTTTTGAGTATCAGCTCTTCTTCATTTTCATGGGTACTTGCAAGGATGATAACTCTTTTATCCTTGGGTTTGATATATTTTTTAGTAGTTTTAAAGCCTATACTGTTTTTTATATTTCCGATTACTTTTACATTTTTTGCACCAAGCTCTTTCAGTCTTGCCGCATCTTTTTTGGTTTGTGCAAACACTTCATCAATATTTTCAAAAATTTTCTTATAAAAAAAATCAAATCTTTTATAGCTTTTATACGAATTGTCACTTATTCTGGCATTTAAAAGTATGGTTTTGTCTCCTCTTTTTTTTGCAATCAAAAAAAGCATATACCAAAGTTCAGCTTCCATGACAACCAGGACTTTTTGTTCTTTTTGCCAAAAAGGCTGCCATATCTCAAAAGGTAAAAATCTTACTTCATTGGTAACTTTCCTGGCTTCATCATATCCGGTGTTGGTTATGACACTGATATTGACGGGCTCATTTAGATATTTTACTATCGGTTTTAAAGATTTTACTTCTCCAAGAGAGCAGGCATGAAACCAAACACCGTTTTTTTTAAAAAACCTGTTTTTATACAAAAAAAATCTGGCAGGGATGGAATCTTTATACTTTTTTTTAAATCCAAGATATACAAGATAGGGCAGTGCCAGGATATACACCGACACCGCCAAAAAATAATACAATACAAAAAATAGAGTGTTAAATAAGTCTTTTATCAAAAATGTTTTTACTCTTCTTCTGTTGTTTCTTCGACATACAAGATTCTGCCGCAGTGTGGGCAAGTCACTATATCTTCACTTTTTATGACTGAAGCATATGTTTTATCATTTATTCTCATAAAGCATCCGTAACATGCCTGCTTTTTAACAGGCACTACCGTCGTATTTCCCGCCCATTTTCTAACTTTATGATAAAATTCAAGAATTTTTTGGTTTATTTTACTTAAAAGTTTTTCTCTTTTTGCATAAACCTCTTTTCTTTCTTTTTCAATAGCAGCCAATCTCTGCTCTATCTCTTTTTTGGTCTCTTCAACAACTTTTGAAACCTCTTTCAACTCCTCTTCTATCTCTAAAATCAAATCATCTTTGACTTCATTTGCTTTTTGGAGTCTTTCTATCTCTTCATTTGCAAAGTCAAGCTGCTCTTTTGTTATATCCTCTTCAAGCTGTAAAGCTTTTGCTTCTTTGTCAGTTTTTACAGCCGCACTTTTTTTGCTTATATCTTTTAGTTTATCACTAAGCTCTGCTATATGAAGTTCATGCTGTCTTATTTTTAATTCATTATCTTTCTTCTCTTCCAAAAGCTCATCTTTTTTTGCAACCAGGTCATTCTCTTTTTTAAGCACACTATTCAACTCTTTGTTGATAGCTTCAATCTTTGGTCCAAAAGAGTCTATCTCTTTATCTATTTGTGACAATTCAATCAATTGTTCTAAGTATTTGTTCATCTCTTTCCTTATTCGTATATAAATGGGTTTTTTGAATTTGCAATTATAGCCTGAATATCAAAATTTTTCAAATTTTCACTCAAACTATCGGCAAAATATATCTCACTCTCAAAATGTCCTATATCTATCATAGAGAGCCTGTTTTCTTTTGCTTCATAAGCCTGATGATACTTTATATCACCCGTTAAAAAACAATCAGCCTCTACCATATTTAAAAGTTCCGCTCCGCTTCCGGTGGTAATTGCAGCTTTTCTTACAAAATCTTTTCCTTTTACTGTTTTTAAAAAAGGTAGTTTTAACTTATTTTGTATGTTTTTTGCAAATATATCAAACTTCTCTTCCACTTCAAAATAGCAAACAAACTCTTCACACTCGATAACTTTATATCCTAAAACAGTTTGGGCAACATATCTGTTTAAATGTGCTTTGTCATAATTTGTATGCATACTTATAAGTGAAATATCTTTTTTAATCATTTTATTTATGATATTTGC
>CAZMKH010000201.1:0-2950 GCA_964566455.1 uncultured Campylobacteraceae bacterium
AAGGATAATAAAAAATGCCAAAAAGAGAAGATATAAAAACCATACTTTTGATAGGCTCAGGTCCTATTGTCATAGGTCAGTCCTGTGAATTTGACTATAGTGGAACCCAGGCTACAAAAACTTTAAAAGAGTTAGGCTACAGGGTCGTACTTATCAATTCAAATCCGGCTACCATTATGACTGACCCTGAGTTTGCAGACAGAACTTATATAGAACCTATAAATGAAAAAGTTATTGAAAATATCATAAAAATAGAAAATGTAGATGCTATACTTCCCACTATGGGAGGACAGACTGCTCTAAATGTTGCAATGAGTATGTATGAAAAAGGCATGCTAAAAGGTATCGAATTTCTCGGAGCAAATCCTGAAGCTATAAGAAAAGGTGAAGATAGACAAGCCTTTAAAGAAGCTATGCTCAAAATCGGTATGGATTTGCCAAAAAGTAAATATGCTTACAACATGGATGAAGCTTTAAAAGCTGCAGATGAGATAGGCTTTCCTCTAATTATCAGAGCTTCATATACTCTTGCCGGAGGCGGCAGCGGAGTAGCATACAATATAGATGAATTTAGAGCTTTGGCAAAAAACGGCCTTGAAGAGAGTCCGATAGGAGAAATTCTTATAGAAGAGTCACTCTTGGGATGGAAAGAGTACGAGATGGAAGTTATCAGAGACAGAAATGATAACTGTATCATAGTTTGTTCTATTGAAAACTTTGACCCGATGGGAGTACATACAGGTGATAGCATCACGGTTGCACCTGCTTTGACTTTAACAGACAAAGAGTATCAAGTGATGAGAGATGCCTCTTTTGCAATTTTACGAGAGATAGGAGTTGATACCGGAGGAAGCAATGTACAGTTTGCCATCAATCCAAAAAACGGCAGAATGACAGTTATAGAGATGAATCCAAGAGTCAGCAGAAGCTCGGCACTTGCCAGTAAAGCTACAGGTTATCCCATAGCAAAAGTAGCAACCTATCTGGCAGTTGGCTATACACTTGATGAGATAAAAAATGATATCATAGGAACAACTGCCAGTTTTGAGCCGACTATTGACTATATAGTAACCAAAATGCCAAGATTTACTTTTGAAAAATTTCCTTTGGCCAACTCAACACTTGGAACCTCTATGAAGAGTGTAGGTGAAGCTATGGCTATAGGGGTTACTTTTAAAGAGTCAATACAAAAAGCTTTATGCTCTCTTGAAACCGGACTTGACGGTTTTGAAGAGATTGCTTGCGGTGATATGGAAAAGATAACAAAAGAGTTAAGAAGAGCAAATGAAGATAGAATTCTTTACATTGCCCAAGCTTTTAGAGAAGGTATGAGCATAGATGAAGTTTACAACCTTACAAAGATAGACAGATGGTTTTTATATCAAATAGAAGAGATAGCCCAGCTTGAAAAAGAGATAGATATAGATATTTTGCAAAATGAAACTCTTTTAAGAAGAGTTAAATGTGACGGTTTCAGTGATGCTATGATAGCAAAACTTATCAACCAAAAAGACAGTATGGGTATCACGGAAAATGATGTGAGAAATGCCAGAGTGAAGTTGGGTATTAAACTTGCCTACAATGAAGTAGATACCTGTGCGGCAGAATTTAAAGCTCTGACCCCATATCTTTACTCAACTACTCCCATCTCAAATCTCAAATCTAAATCCTCAACCCAAAATCCTCAACCTTCAAAAAAGAAAGTTTTGATTTTTGGTGGAGGACCAAATAGAATAGGTCAGGGAATTGAGTTTGACTACTGCTGTGTACATGCGGCATTTGCTCTAAAGGATATGGATGTTACTACCATAATGTATAACTGCAACCCCGAAACCGTTTCGACTGATTATGATACCAGTGATATACTCTACTTTGAGCCGATTGATTTTGAAAGAGTAAGAGCAGTTATAGAAGAAGAAAATCCAGATGGCATTATTGTTCATTTTGGAGGGCAGACTCCTTTGAAACTTGCCAAAAAACTTACAGCAATCGGAGCGAATATCATAGGAACTAGTGCAAAAGTTATAGATATGGCAGAAGATAGAGAAAAATTTTCAAAATTTGCCAGAGAGTATAACCTAAAACAACCAAAAAATGATACTGCAACCACAAAAGAAGAAGCACTGAACAAGGCAAAAGAGATAGGGTACCCGGTACTTGTCAGACCAAGTTATGTTCTTGGCGGAAGGGCTATGAGGATAGTTTACTCTGAAGAAGAGCTAAAAACATACATGAATGAAGCAGTAAGTGTCAGCAATGATTCACCTGTACTTCTTGATAAATTTTTGGATCGTGCCGTTGAGATAGATGTTGATGCCATAAGTGACGGAAAAGATGTCTATATCGGTGCAATTATGCAACATATCGAAGAAGCCGGAGTCCACAGCGGTGACAGTTCATGCTCATTGCCTGCAGTTAGTTTAAGTCAGGAGATACTTCTTGAAGTAGAAAAGCAGACAAAAGATATAGCTTTGGGACTAGGTGTCATAGGACTTTTAAATATCCAGTTTGCCGTGCATAAAAATGAAGTTTACATCATAGAAGTAAACCCGAGAGCAAGTAGGACTGTTCCGTTTGTTAGTAAAGCTACAGGCATACCTTTGGCAAAAGTTGCTACAAAAGTTATGTTTGAAGGTGATTTGATAAATGCTTTGAAATTTTATGACAAGGGTGGTATTGTTTATAAAGAGCACGGTGTTTATAAGCCTCACATAAAAGACCATATAAGTGTAAAAGAGGCAGTTTTTCCTTTTAACAAACTAACCGGAGCAGATTTGATACTTGGACCTGAAATGAAATCAACAGGCGAAGTTATGGGGATTAGTGAAAATTTTGCCAAATCATTTGCCAAAGGGCAATTTAGCAGCGGAAACATTCTGCCGACAAAAGGAGTAGTATTTATCTCACTGAGTGACATAGACAAAGAGTTTGCTCCGGAGCTTGGCAGAGG
>CAZMKH010000202.1:0-2930 GCA_964566455.1 uncultured Campylobacteraceae bacterium
GTTTTATATTTTTATCCGATAAAAGTTTTTTTATATTTGATGACGAAGGAGATACAACCATAAAAAGTGCATCAAGTTTACCATTTTGAAGCTCTTTTATAGACTCTTTTGAACTTAGATATTTTATATTTGTATTTTTTACAGTTATATCATTTTCTCTCAAAAGCAATTCGCTCAAAGCTTTTGTTCCGCTTCCAACTTCTCCGATAGATATGGTTTTACCCTTTAAGTCATATAGATAGTTGATGTTTTGGAGTTTTCTTGAATAAAAAACCCATAAAGGCTCATAAAATATACTTGCAAGTGATGAGAGATTGGAGTGATTTATATATTTACCGGCGGTTCCACCCTGAATAAATGCAACATCTACTTTATCTTCATCAAGAAGTTTAAGGGCTTCAACACTTCCTGCCGTTGTTACTATATTTAAAACAACTCCCTCTTTTTTGAGTAATTTTTGATACTCTTTGGCAAAGTGATAGTAAGCTCCATCACTTCTGCCTGTTGCTATGGAAAAAGATTTGGGAGGAGCAGGTTTTAAAAATTTGGCAGTAGCCAAAAATGCAAGTATGGCCACTGCAACAAACAGCAGCCATACAAAGTATTTGCTTTTAAACACTTAATAATCTCCTTTTTAAGAAGCAAAGCTCCTTGCAATTGTCCTCACTTCGTTGTGGAGTTTCGCTTCACTACACCCTCTCACTTTTTAGGACTCCCATAAAATTGACAAATTTTATGGGAAAAACTTATGCTTTACCTTTGGCAAGAGAAAAACTCATGATTTTTATTTGTATTTGTATTTTTTGAAAACATGAGTATTTCATTCATTCTCTTTTTTATTTAGTTTCTTTCAAGCTCTATAACAACTCTTCTGTTTTGATATCTTCCCTCTTTGGTATCATTTGAAGCTATCGGGTTCTGTTCGCCATATCCTACAGCTTTTATCTTTTCAGGATTGACTCCAAGTTGGATAAGTTTTGTTCTTACGGCAATTGCTCTCATTTTGGATAGTTTTTTATTGTAAGCTGCACTACCTCTTGAATCAGTATATCCTTTTACTATGATATCATAGTAGCTGTCTACTTTTTTAAGATAAGAGGCATACTCTTTTAATTTGCCCATATACTCAGGTTTTATTATAGCTTTGTCAGTGTCAAAGTTTAGTCTCAAAGTCAATGCTACAGGACATCCTACACTGTTTACTTTGACTCCTGCAACTGTATTTGGACACTTGTCATTTGCATCAATTACTCCATCATGGTCACTGTCAAGCGGACAACCGTTTCTATCTACCATTATGCCCTCAGGGGTATTTGGACATTTGTCATGACTATCTAGTACTCCGTCATTGTCGCTGTCAACTTCACAACCATACTTATCTACTTTTACACCTGGCTTTGAATGAGGACATCTGTCATCTTTGTCATACACGCCATCTCCGTCACTATCTTTTGGAGCTGCTACTTTTTTGACCGGTTTTGGAAGAGGCATTGCTTTTGGAGCTTCAGGCTGAGCAACTTTTCCAAATGGGATACCAATGCCTGCAGTAAAAATTACATTATTATCACTGTGGCTGAATTTGATAAGATGCCTTACATCAAACTTTGCAAAAAGGTTTTGTGCTACTTTATACTTTACTCCCAAACCGTAGTTAAAAAATCCGCTGTCTTTGTTATCAAACTTTTCATTTGACAAATCTTCATATCCGATACCGACCAAAGAGTACAAAGATGCCTTATCATTTAACTTATAATCTTTTATCAAATTTACAAAAAATCTGTTAAAATCAGTATCCTGGTTTGAATTGTCATAATCAACATTACTGCTTCTTAGATATCCAAGTTCAACCTGGTCGAAAATCTTTCCACTGTCTAGGTTGATACCCAGGCTGCCACCATATGTCAAATGGTTTTCAAGGTCCAGATTGCCTTCAGGCACTACTTCACCTATCATAGGCGTAAACTCATACTTATACTGTGAGTTATCGGCAAAAAGTAAAACACTGCTAAGAGCAAGGGCTGCAATTACTATCTTTTTCATCATATCTCCTTAAATTATCATAATTTGATTATTATATCACAAACAATGTGAATTTTATGAATTTATGGTTTTATCCACTCAATTTCATTGTGCATAATGCCTATGATGGAAGGTGTTACATTTTTTATCTTTTTGTTAACAACTGTTATGGAATTTGGAATATATAAAAACAGATACGGTTTATCTTGCACAATAAGTTTAAAAATTCTTTTATAAAGTTTTGAGAGAACTTTCTTATCTACCGACCTTTCAGCCTCTGTGATAAGTTTGTCAACTTCACTGTTGTGATAATGTACAAAGTTAAAACCTCCCGGCTTATCAGAGCTTCCATGCCAAATACTGTAAGCATCAGGCGTTAGTCCCAATCCCCATCCAAGAAGTATCGCTTCAAAGTGCCTTGGAGCTATGACAGTATTTAAAAAGGCTTGCCACTCCAAAGTTCTTATCTTCATCTTTACACCAATTTTTTCAAATTGGTACTGTAAAATTTGTGCTGCATAAACTCTCGTGGAATTGTTGGAGTTTGTTGTAAGGGTAAATTTGAGAGGGTGATTTTTGTCATATCCGGCTGCTTTTAGTAACTCTTTAGCCTTTTTGATATCTACTTTGGGTATCTTTACTTTATCATTATATGCAAAAGTTCCTGGCATAAAAGGACCTCTGCACGGTTTTGCATGCCCGAAAAAGAGAATATCAGCCAACTCTTTTCTATCTATCGCCAAAGATAGAGCTTCACGCACCCGTTTATCACTAAACTTTTTATCTTTAAGATTGAACCCCATATATGTATAGCCGTGTGAAGGCATCTCGTAAACATTGTAATACTTTTTAAAACTTTTATCTATCTGTCTTTCGTACTGTAAAGGAGTTATGGAGCCTACATCAAGCTT
>CAZMKH010000203.1:0-2886 GCA_964566455.1 uncultured Campylobacteraceae bacterium
AGTTTATGATACTTGCTTCAACTTTCTATATGTTCTCAACACTAGAAGGTCCTATTCAAGCTATCAAATCAGTAAATGCTTTGGCTCACTTTACTGACTGGATTCCCGGACACGTTCATGACGGTACTCTAGGCTGGGTCGGATTTATGATCATTGCTGCTATTTATCACATGACTCCTAGAATGTTTAGAAGAGAGATATATAGTAAAAAACTTGTTGATGCACAATTTTGGATACAAACTACAGGTATAGTTCTTTACTTTACTAGTATGTGGATAGCAGGTATCACTCAGGGTATGATGTGGAGAGCTACTGATATGTATGGAAACTTGACTTACTCTTTTATAGATGCTGTTAAAGTTTTACATCCATACTATACTCTAAGAGGAATAGGTGGAATATTCTACCTAATAGGTGTGTTTATGTGGGCATACAATATCTACAAAACATTTGCGGCCGGTAAGAAGCTTGAAAAAGAGCCTGCTTACACATCGCCTATGGCATAATAAAAGGAGGTTGATATGTTTCATTGGTTAGAAAAAAATCCATTCTTTTTTGCAGTAGGTGTTTTTGTTGTTATAGCTTATGCAGGTCTTGTTACCATACTACCTGACTTTGCAAAAGAGTCAAGACCGGTTGTAGGAACTAAGCCTTATACACTTTTACAACTAGCCGGAAGGCAAATATACATAAAAGAAGATTGCAACGCTTGTCATTCTCAGCTTATCAGACCGTTTAAGAGTGAGACAGATAGATACGGAATGTACAGTCTGAGCGGTGAGTATGCCTATGATAGACCTTTTTTATGGGGTTCAAAAAGAACAGGACCGGATCTTCACAGAGTTGGAAACTATAGAACAACTGACTGGCATGAAAATCACATGTTAGATCCTACAAGTGTTGTGCCTGATAGCATAATGCCGGCATATCCTCATCTTTTTAGAAAAGTTACTGATCTTGATACTGCTTATGCAGAAGCTTATACGGTAAAAAAAGTTTTCGGTGTTCCTTATGATAAGCCGGGTATGCCAAAACTCGGTGATATAAAGAGTGCTGAAGCTCAGGCTTTAGCTGATGCAAAAAAAGTCGCGGCTGATATGAAAAACCAAAAAGTAAAAGATATGGTTGCTCAGGGAAAAATACCTGAAATAGTCGCACTTATAGCGTATCTAAATAGTTTGAAGTAAAAAAAAGGATATAGATTGGAGATAGAAACTATAAGAGAGTTGCAGGCATACGGCTATATTTTAATGATAGTATTGCTTACTATCGGATTGTATGCATATATTCATCATTTGTATAAGACTCAAAAAGAGGGCAAGAGAGATTATGAGAAATATTCCAATCTTGCTTTGGACGATGATATAGATTCTACTCCTGTCGAAAAACATACTAAAGAAAAAAATGAGGAAGGAGCAAATTAATGAAATGGTTTAGTGATAATGTAAATATACTTGCTCTGATCGGTGCTGCTGCTATTATCATATTGACTGTTTTTGTAGCAGGTAAGTATATAAGACAGATGAAGACCGATAAGAGTACGGGTGAATTGACAGGTGAAGAGTGGGATGGAGTAGGTGAATACAATAACCCGATCCCTACAGGCTGGGGCATGGCATTTGTAGGTACAATAATATGGTGGATATGGTATGCATTGGCAGGATATCCTTTGTGGTCATTTTCTCAAATCGGTCAATGGAATGAAGAGACTCAAGCATACAATAAAGTATTTCAAAAAAAATGGGCAAATGCTGATAAAGAGACTCTAAAAAATATGGGTGAAGGTGTATTTATCAACGACTGTGCGCCTTGTCACGGTATTACAGGTGACGGACTTAACGGAAAAGCTCAAGACTTTAGACATAGAATTACAGCAAAACAAGTACTTGATGTTATCAAAAAAGGTTCAGCCGCACTTGGAGATAAAAAAGTTGGTGACGGAAAAGGAGCCTTGGGTTATGCACTCGGTGAAATGCCTGCAGGTATGGCAAGTGGTGATATGGCTAAAAAGATTGCCGATTATGTTGCCGGAGGTTTAAAAGGTAAAGCTCCCGCCGGATTTGCTACATGTGCGGGTTGTCACGGTCAAGACGGTAAAGGTAACGGTGGAACAGCACCTAACCTAGTTGCATATGATCAAACTTTAGTTGATCATGTTCTAACCCATGGTAAAAAAGGAATACTTGGAAGAATGCCTGCGATTAAAGGGATCTTGACAAATATTCAGAAAAAAGCCGTAGCTACTTATGTAGATACATTAAGACAATAGGAGAGACAAGATGAGATTAAATGAAGAAAATCCTACAAGAAGATTATGTTTTAATTTAAACGGCTTAATGGGTGGCTTAATAGCTACAGTACTACTTTTAGGTATATTGGTATTTTTAACTGCTTGGGATATAAGTGTTCAAAAGCAAAATGCTGAAACATTTTATAAGATTAAAGATCCGCAAACCATAAAGTTTAAAAGTGATGATAACTACAAGCATTATGAGCTTGTAAAATAAGGAGGAGTTAAAATGGGAGATTTACTATATAAATTATCTGGCTGGGGATTGGTTTTGACAGCTATTATTGCTCTTTGGGCAGTTTTGACTCCACATCATCTTTTTTTGGGCTAAAAGTTGGCTGTAAATTATCATAAAGGGTGGCTTAGAGCCACCTTTCTTTTTTTATTTCTATTTACTGCCGTATATTCCAAAAGCAGCTTGATACTTTGCAATGATGGATTGGTAAATGAAAGAGCAATAGGTGAAATAGTTAAAATCGGTACAGAAGTAAAAGAAAAAACCGGTATTTCACTCTATCTTTGCGTAAAGAAAACAATAAATAATCAAAAAATAAAACTTTTTGAAAAAAACCTTGCTAAAAAATTAAATAAACCTT
>CAZMKH010000204.1:0-2880 GCA_964566455.1 uncultured Campylobacteraceae bacterium
TGCCAAAGGTGAGTTGATATACCCGCATATAGAGCACTTTAAGCAGTCTCTGGAGAAGTTGGTGGATTATCTTGAAAACAGAGGAGTCTTGGCATGAGTGCAAAAGAGATAGTAATCATTTCTGGAAAGGGCGGAACAGGCAAGACTTCTATCAGTGCATCTTTGGCATATTTGGCAAAAGATGAAGCTGTCATAGCTGATTGTGATGTGGATGCTGCAAATATGCATCTTTTGCTTGAAGCTGACTTTGAATTTAAGGAAGAATTTTTTAGCGGTGAAGCGGCTTTGATAGATAAAGATGTATGTGTAAACTGCGGAAAATGCAAAGAGGTTTGCAGGTTTGATGCTATCAATGTGATAGACAATCAACACAGGGTTGATAAAATTTCCTGTGAAGGGTGTTGGTACTGCTACCGTGTTTGCCCTACCGGTGCCATAGAGATGAAAGAGCAAAAAGCGGGAGACCTTTTTATATCCAATATAAAAACCGGTTCAAAAATGGTACATGCAAAACTTGGATTTGGAGCAGAAAATTCCGGCAAACTTGTGGCAAAAGTAAAAACCATGGCAAAAGAATTGGCTCAAAAAGAGGATAAACGATATATCATCGTTGACGGAAGCCCCGGTATCGGATGCCCTGTTATATCAAGCCTAAGCGGGGCAAATTTGGTAGTCATTGTTACTGAAGCTACAGTTTCCGGACTTCATGACTTGAAAAGAGTGCTGAAACTTACAAAATCTTTCTCTTTAAAGTCAGTTTGTATCATCAATAAATATGACTTAAATGAAAAGATAAGCAGGCAAATAGAGGAGTTTTTACATGGGGAAAATATAGAAATAATAGCAAAATTACCTTATGATGAAACATTCACAAAAGCGTTAAGTGAAGCAAAAGTGATGGCAGAGTATGATAAAAACTCTAAAATTTCCAAAATGTTAAAAGATGTTTATAAAAAATTACAAAAGGAGTTATCAATATGAGGATACTGTTTACAGCAAAAGGCGAGGGCTGGGACGCATTGGTAGATCCCAGGTTTGGTAGGGCTGAAATGTTTATAATATATGATGAAGAGAATAATACGATGACAAAAATTTCAAATGAAGAGGCAAAAGGAAAAGCTCACGGAGTGGGATTGCAAAGTGCAAAAAAAGCTCTTGAAGCCAAAGTGGACGCTATCATTACCGGAAACGGAGCGGGGGAAAAGGCTCATGAGATACTTCAAAAGTCAAATATAAAAGTATATGTCGGTGCAGGTGATGAAACACTCAAAAATGCTTACAAGGCCTTTAAAGAGGGCAGATTACAACTTCAATATTAGGATAGAAAATGAGATTGGTATTTCCAACAGATGAAAATATGGGATATTTGAGTAAAAGAGGTGCACATTTTGGCAAAGCGAAGTTTTACACTGTTGTTACTTTGGAAAATGGGCAGATAGAGGATGTAGAAGTTTATGAAAATCCCGGCCACAGTGGTGGGGCTTGCGGTAATGCTGTTACAAACATACTAAGCCTAAAGCCTGATGCTTTGATAGTGGGCGGTATAGGAGGAGCACCGGCTCAAGGGTTTGCTAAAGCTGGACTAGATCTCTATTTTGATAGGGTTTCTCCTACCGTAAAAGATTCTATAGAGCTTTTTTTAGAGGGTAAGCTTGAAAAAAGTGAAGGCGAAGGAACTTGTTCGGCTCATTAGTGTATAAGGTCAGTCATTAAAGAGGTGGTTTTTCTATCGCTTTAATGACTTGGCAAAGTTTTTTATCTCTTGGGTAACTTGCCTGATATCTTTAAAAGTGATAACGGTATCATAGTTGCCACGATGTTTGTATACTTTATCATAGTATTTTTCAAGTAAAATTTTTGCACACTCTGTTCGGTTGTTGTCATAAAATTCTTTTTTGGCTTCCAGGGCATATTTTTTTTCTATATAGGGTGATATTTTTTGCATAGCCTCTTCAAAAAAATGTTCATCAATCTTTTCATAATCTTTTAGTATTCTTTGAGCTCTGTCATGCAGGGGCGAGTCTATCCAGATGCGGGGACTTTTTAGCATTTTGCTATAAAAATGATTGGGTACATGGAGTTTTCCTATCTTTTTGCTTTCGCCCTCAACTATTACAAAATCATACTTATTTGTTCTTTGGAGTTCATCAAAGATAGAGTTTTGGAACTGTTTTTGAGAAGGTTGTACTCCGTTTATTGCGCCAAAGCTTGAGCCTAAATGATTGGCAAGTTTTTCGAGGTCTATAGATTGCTCAAACTCTCTTAAAATGGCACTTTTTCCGCTTCCTGTAAGTCCGTCAAGTATGATAAAATTATCCTGTTCAAAACTCTCAAGATATGCAAGTACATGGTGTCTGTAACTTTTATATCCCCCTTCAAGTTTGTATACTCTATACCCGATACTCTCAAGTATAGTGGCAATTCCTCCGCTTCTTTGTCCTCCTCTGGCACAATATACAAATATTTTAGTCTTTGGAGTAACAGCAGATAAACTGTGTTGCAGATGGAAGCTTACATTTTTTGCTATATAACTGGCTCCCAATCTTTTGGCATCAAAAGCAGACTTTTTATAAAGAGTGCCTACCTCTTTTCTCTCTTCATTGGTTAAGGCATAAAGGTTGATGGCATTTTTCATATGTGATTCATTGTATTCATCAGGACTTCTGGCATCGATAAGCAAAGAGTTGCTATCAATTTTGTTTAAAAAATCATTTACATTAAGTGTATTTATCATGGTGGAATTATATCCAAATTTTGACTTATTGGAAACTTTAAGGTATAATGCGACCACTTAATTCAAGCTACCTTGCTTTATCGATATACTCTGTTTTCTTTTTTAAACATTCTAATCCGACTAAAGTATCAAGTTTGGATTAAAAT
>CAZMKH010000205.1:0-2877 GCA_964566455.1 uncultured Campylobacteraceae bacterium
GATACTTTACCTCTTTTGAGGCTCTGGCATCCACATTTGCCACACCCCAAAGCTCGTTACCATCTTTGTCATATAGGAGTATCCCTTCTCTCATACTTGTAGCACTAAGAGCCAAAATATCTTCAGAGTTTACCACTTTAATGCACTCTTTGATGACCTCTTTGGTTAAGTTCCAATTTGTCTCAAAATCAAATCCCATACTATTACTCACACCATCTTCTCCAAGATGTTTCCACTCTCTTTGAGATATTGAGATTTGATGACCCAAAGTATCAAAAAGTACCGCTCTTACACTCCCGGTTCCTGCATCTATAGCTAAAAGATATTGTTTGTTCATTGTATTGTCCAAAATTGATATAAAATATTTTACACTTTTTTGTTTGTATATGATATTAAACTTGATACTGTTTTAAAAATTGAAGTAAATTTTTTGTATGTATCACAAAATCTTCTTTTTTTGAAAGAGAAG
This sequence comes from uncultured Campylobacteraceae bacterium, assembly GCA_964566455.1. Lineage (GTDB taxonomy): Bacteria > Campylobacterota > Campylobacteria > Campylobacterales > JALSKU01 > JALSKU01. The sequence continues at coordinate 470 of CAZMKH010000205.1, forward strand.
GCGGCATAGAGATCTCACCCCATATAGATGTGATAAAAAATCTTGCCGTTTTATAAGTATCAAAATTTTTTAACTCTTTGTTATTAATAGCCGTTTGAAGCATATTAGAAAAGTTTTTTGAAAAGATATTGAATTTTTCTGTTAAAACTTTGTCAAACTCTCTATCAAGAGGAGCCATCTCTACTAAAAGCCTATGAAGCGGACATCCGTATGTTAGAAGGGGCTCATTTTGAGTCATTTTTTGAAATATCCTCTCAAGCGCTTCAAAGATATCTTCATTTTTATACCTTTTAAAATCAAAAAAGTTACTCATTTTTGGATAAATTCTTTCGTCAATGACGGCTAAAATCAACTCTTTTTTTGAATTGAAAAAATGATATAAACTTCCTTTTGGAACATTTGCTTTTTTTAATATAGAAGATATCGATGCTCCGTGATACCCGTTTACATAAACTTCTAAAAAAGCAGCATCAAGTAACTTTTCTCTTGTATTATTTATTTGTGACATGTTTCTCCGGTAAAATATTTTTCATATTTTACCAAAAATTATAGCTCCGTTTGTTCCTCCAAAGCCATAATTGGTACTAAGGACATTTTTTAACTCTTTTTTTCGAGGTTTATTCGGCACAAAGTCCAAATCACACTCAGGATCCGGTGTGATTTGATTGATAGTCGGAGGCATAATATTTTGATCAAGTGACATAATGGCCGTAACAGCTTCTATGATACCTGTAGCACCTAAACAGTGTCCGGTTGCTCCTTTTATGGAGCTAACAGGAGGTACATTATCGTCAAATATCTTTTTTAAAACTTTTACTTCATTTTTATCCCCTAGAGGCGTACTTGTGCCGTGAGCATTTATATAGTCAATTTTAGGATAATTTGCCATATAGAGTGCCTGAGAGATAGCTCTGTAAGGACCGTCAAGTGAGGGAGCGGTTATGTGAGAAGCATCCGCACTTTCTCCAAATCCCATTATCTTTGCATATATCTTGGCACCTCTTTTTTTAGCACTTTCAAGTGTTTCAAGCACCATTGCCGCAGCACCTTCACCCAATACAAAACCGTCTCTATCTTTGTCAAAAGGTCTTGATGCGGTTTTTGGATCATCATTTCTAGTAGATAGTGCTTTCATTGTACTAAATCCTCTTACTCCCGCAGCGGATATGGCTGATTCACTTCCAACGGCTAGCATTTTATCCGCACCGCCTATCATGATAGTTTTAGCGGCTTGTGTTATAGCGTGAAGTCCAGCCGTACAAGCGGTGGTAGATGATAGATTTGCTCCTTTTAGGTTAAAATATATGGAGATATATCCGGCTAACATATTTGTAATGGTTCCCGGTATAAAAAAGGGTGATATTCTTTTACCTAAAGCATTTTTTTCTATATTTTCCTGCATCATCGGCAATCCGCCTATACCGGTTGCCCCGCAAACACCAAACCTATCAGTATCTATCCTGTTTAGATCAAGATTTGCATCTTCTAAAGCCTCTTTTGCGGTATGAATACCAAGATGTATAAAACGGTCACTCTTTTTTATATCTTTGGGATTTAAAACGGATGTAGGCTCAAAACCTTTAACTTCCCCGGCAATTTGCACACTATCTTTACTTGCGTCAAAATAGGTAATATAATCTATCCCGCTAACTCCTTTTAGCATAGCCTCAAAAGAGTCTTTTGCACTATTGCCGACAGCACTTATCATACCGATACCGGTAACTACAACTGTTTTCATATCTTATCCTTTGTATCTTTTAGTATTATTTTTTTAAATAGTCCCGCCATAGAATTTGGAAAAGGTGAGGGTTTATTCTCTTTTAGATAAAGCATTTTCAAATTTAATACAAAGATAGCTTTATCTCGTAAAAAAATAGTCTGTTTTATGTCCAAAGAAGTTCGTTTTAGTTTTGTTATTTGACTTTCTATCATTATGATATCGCCTAATTTTGCGGGAGAAAGGTAGTTGCAATTTAATGAATGTATGATAAGATATCCGCCGTCTTCTTGTATATCTACACCACTATCAAAAAAATAACTGCTTCTAGCTCTGTCGCAAAACTTTAAATAATTAGGATGATAAACTATTCCAGTAGCATCCGTATCTTCATAATAAATCCGTATATCCATAACTTCTCCTATTAGACCAATCGGTTTAGAGAATTATATATAAATAACCTTAAGTTAGACTGATTGGTCTATTGGTAAATTTTTATTTATAGATAATCTTTTATGCAGTTTCTAAAATAAGGGCATTTCAAAATATATCATGATTTATAAAGTTAGGTTTTGTATAACTTGTTTCCAAGTTTTCATTGACTGTATGAAGTGTGAGAATGCATTATCTTTTTAACTTGTTTTGCTCCAATTCCCAATACTCCATCTCAAAGGACTCTTTTTCATTTATC
>CAZMKH010000206.1:0-2868 GCA_964566455.1 uncultured Campylobacteraceae bacterium
ACCAATGTAACTGCCGGAACGATAAAAACCATTACAGGCATTATTACATTGCCTATATGTAAAGTCTGAGTTAAATAATCCGGAGCGGCAAATGCTCTTGGTACTCCGCCAAACAGTACATTAAATAAATTTTCCAAAAAGAAACTTATACCTATGGCAGTTATCAGCAAAGATATCTTGGGAGCATTCCTTAAAGGTTTGTATGCAATCTTATCCGTTAAAACTCCAACTACCACTGCTACCAATATAGCAATAAGTACGGAGAGTTCAAACGGAACCCCGCTTGTATGGGCAACATAAGCCGTAAAAGCACCTACCATCATTATATCTCCGTGTGCAAAGTTGATGAGCCTTAGCACACCATATACCATTGTATAGCCTATGGCGATAAGGGCATACATACTGCCAAGACTTACGCCGTTGACCATTTGCTGCATAAAAGTTGAAAAGTCCATATTTCACCCTATTTTAATTTGTAATCGTTATGATATCTTAATGTTTCATAATTATTTTTTAAATTTGACAGATTTCTTTTAATTTCTTTAAGTTGTGTAGGAAGCATGTTTATATTGCCCCGGATAAGCCGGGGCAAAGTAGTGTAATATTATGGATTAACAGTTGTTAGGTAAGCAAATTTACCATTTTTAACAACATTAACAACTGCTGATTTTACAGCATTTCCATTTTTGTCTATATTTATAACACCTGTAACACCGTGATAATTTTTAGTATGTCTTAGGTTATTGTTTACACATACTTTATCAGTTGGCGCCTTACCTTCATCAATACATTTGTTCATAGCTGCAAGTATCATGCCATAAGCATCTGCAGCCAATGCGCCCATGGAGTCTGCAGCTTTGTGGTTTTTAGCATGAAATGCTTTTACGTAAGCTTTAGCCTCAGGAGATTTTGCTGCTGCTTCATTAAAGTGATCAGTATACATAAAACCTTCTACTGCTTTTCCACCTATTTTTATAAGCTCTGGGAATCCTGAACCGTCACCACCTATAAATGGTGCTTTAACACCCATAGATCTTGCTTGTCTAGCTAGTAATGCACCCTCTGGGTAATAACCTGTAAAGTCTATAATATCTGGATGAAGAGACTTGATAGTAGAAACTTGTGCATTAAAATCCTTGTCTCCAGAGTTAATATATACTGTTTTTAAAACTTTACCGCCGCCTTTTGTATAAGCTTTTCTAAAAGCTTTTGAAAGACCGACTGAATAGTCCTGTTTTGTATCTGTAACAATCACAGCAGTTTTGTAACCTTTACTAAGTGCATAGTTGGCTGCAACTGCACCTTGGAAAGGATCTATAAAACATGCTCTTGTTACAAATGTTTTACCTTTTGTAACTCTTGGGTTGGTTGAAGCATGAGTTATCATAGGGGTTTTTGCATTTTCAGCAACAGGTGCCATAGCCATAGAGTTAGAGCTTGCAACTTCACCAAGTATTGCAGTTACATGGTTTTTATCAATAAGTCTTTTTACTGCAGTAGCAGCTTCAACTTTATCTCCTCTGTCATCAAGAACTATAAGTTTAACATCATCACCGTTTTTTAGCTTATGATTTTGTGCATAAGCAATGTCTAGTCCACCTTTGCTTGTTTGACCAAATGCTGCAATAGGACCTGTCAAAGGTAAAACAACACCAATCTTTACTTCTTTTGCCAATAAGGCACTGCTAACCAAAACTGTAGCAGCCGCTACACTCAAAACTTTTTTCATTAATACTCCTTAAAATTTTTTTAATTAATGTAAACTTATAATACCAGGTTGAAACTTTTATAAAACTTATAAAAGTTTTTATTATAATTCTTTTTGTAAAAATATTTAAAATATTACAATTTTACACATTTACATCAAAATTATTGACAGCTTAAACACTCTCCGGTTCTGTCAGCTACATCTTGTTCACTCTGAGGGGATTGACTTCTTAAGTAATATGTTGACTTTACACCCAGTTTCCATGCAAGTGAATAAATTTCATGAAGATATTTGCCGGATGCTTTTTCAAGCTTCATAAATATATTGAGACTTTGCCCCTGGTCTATCCACTTCTGTCTGACAGCTCCGGCTTTTATAAGTAAAGTTTGATCAAGGTCATATGCCGGGGTATAATATCTCCAAGTATCAATGTTAAGATTGGGCGCACAAACAGGAATAAGACCGCTTAAATTTTCTTCAAACCACTTCTTTTTATAAATCGGCTCTATTGTCTGAGTAGTTCCTACAAGAATTGATATAGAACTTGTTGGGGCTATTGCCATAAGATATCCATTTCTCATGCCATCTTTTTTTACTTTTTCTCTTAACTTGTCCCAGTCATAAATATAGCCAAATAAACCGCCTCTGTTAGGTGTTAGTTTTTTTGCTTCTTCGCTTGCCATATCTATAGGAAAAATTCCTTTGCTCCAGTTTGAGCCTTCAAACTCAGGATATTTTCCTTTTTCAAGAGCAAGATTGGATGATACTTTTATGGCATTGTAACTAACCATTTCCATAATTTCATCAATCTTTTCAAAATGCTCATCACTGCCCCACTCTATTTGGTTTTGCGCAAGCATTTGAGCCTCACCCATAACCCCAAGACCGATGGATCTGCTTTTTAAATTGGTCTGCTTTACCTTTTCAAGAGGATAAAAGTTAAGCTCTATTACATTATCAAGCATTCTTATAGCAATCGGCATAATTCTTTCTATATCCTCTTTTGTGTTGATTTTTGAAAGATTTATACTGGCAAGATTACAAACTGCGGTTTTGCCGTCAATTTTTTCTTTCTCAACTATAAAAACTTTTTTCCCTTCTATGGTATCAAGTGCCGTAATCTTCTTTGCTTTTTTTACAATACCCCCGTCAACCTCGAC
>CAZMKH010000207.1:0-2848 GCA_964566455.1 uncultured Campylobacteraceae bacterium
TAAAAGTAAAAATGGTAACAGGGGATAATATAGCCGTTGCCAAATATATTGCCGGTATCTTAGGAATAGGTGACAATATAGAGGATGTAAGGGAGTTGAAAGGTGAGAGTTTTGATGAATATCTTTTTTTGGCAGAAGTTTTATCCAAAGCTATCACAAAAAGTTTGGAGCCTCATGCAAGCGAAGAAGAGATACAAAAAAGTGTAAATGATATAGTTGAAAAAGTAAAAAAAGAGTTGTATAGCAGACCTTTACCAAAAGGTACTATCAAAAAACATGAGTCAGAAATCATTTCCCTTATCGAAGATGCAGACGGTTTTGCACAAGTATTTCCCGAAGACAAGTACTTTATAGTAGATGAACTTCAAAAAGCTGACCATATTGTGGGAATGACTGGTGACGGAGTAAATGATGCTCCCGCTCTTAAAAAGGCCGACTGCGGTATAGCTGTAAGCGGAGCGACTGATGCGGCAAGAGCTGCAGCAGATATAGTTCTTATGAGTCCGGGACTTACAGTCATCATAGATGCTATAAAACAGGCAAGAATGATATTTGAAAGGATGAAAAGTTATACCATTTTCAGGATAGCTGAAACCATTAGAATTATTATCTTTATGACTTTGGCTATTGTTATTTATCATTTTTATCCAATTACAGCTATCATGATTATCGTATTGGCACTTTTAAACGATATACCTATTATGGCAATAGCCTATGACAATACAAAAGTAAGAGAACAGCCGGTTAGATGGGATATGAGAGAGATATTTGTTTTGGCTTCCTGGCTCGGACTTGCAGGAGTTTTAAGCTCATTTACACTATTTTGGATACTCATCTCCTATATGCATTTACCACTTGATTTTGTTCAGGCAGCTTTTTTTGCAAAACTTGTTGTTGCCGGCCATGGAACAATATATAATACAAGGATTGATGACTGGTTTTGGAAAAAACCTTGGCCGTCATGGACTCTATTTAATGCTACATTCTTCAGTAGGGTTGCAGGAACAATTATAGCTGTTTACGGGTTTGGTTTGATGACGCCTATAGGATGGAAGTGGGCGGCTTATATGTGGGCTTATGCACTTGCATGGTTTGTCTTTAATGATGTGGTTAAAATGATAGTTTTAAGATATTACAGGCGAAAACTTGGAATGGATGTGATATGATGACAAAAAAAGAGTACAAAAAAGAGCTTTACAAGTTGCAGGTTGAACTTGTAAAGTTTCAAAAAGAGGTAATAAAAAAAGGTTTAAAAGTTTGTATCATATTCGAAGGAAGAGATACAGCGGGAAAAGACGGAACGATAAAAAGATTTATTGAACACTTAAGTCCAAGAGAAGCCAGAGTGGTCGCTCTTGGGAAGCCAAGTGATGCCGATAAAAAGTCCTGGTACTTTCAAAGATATGTGCCATATCTTCCAAGAGGCGGAGAGATAGTCTTTTTCAACCGAAGCTGGTACAATAGAGCCGGAGTTGAAAAAGTGATGGGATTTTGTACGAAAAAAGAGTACAAAAGCTTTATGCAAGAGGTTGAGAGTTTTGAGCATTTGTTGGTACATTCAGGTATTATTTTTATAAAATACTATCTTGATATAAGCAAAGATGAGCAAAAAAGAAGACTCGAATCTAGAAAAAAAGATCCTCTAAAACAGTGGAAAATAAGTCCTATAGATATGCAGGCACAAAAGTACTGGGATGAGTACTCAAAAGCAAGAAATAAAATGTTTGATAAAACTTCATTTGCTTTTGCTCCATGGTATGTAGTGCACAGTGATGAAAAAAAAGAAGCAAGGATAAATTGTATAAAACATTTTTTATCTTTGATGGATTATCCGGGAAAGAAAGAGGATTTATTGGTGTATAAGCCTGAAGTAGTTTGTAAGTTTAATGAAAACTGTTATAAGCAAGGGCTGATTTTTCCGTAATTATTTTATAACTTTTTGCAAATTTTTATGGTATGATTATGTAAGATTTCCACAAAAAGGAGAAAATATGAGGAAACTTATATCAGTAGTACTGTTTATAGCAACAGTAATGGCAAGCAGTAGTTTTGCGGCATATCCATCCAGAACTGTAAAGCTTATCGTTCCTTCAAAAGCAGGCGGCTCAACCGATACGACTGCCAGACTTTTTGCACAGACTGCAAAAAAATATTGGAAAGGGATAGACTTTATTATAGTCGATAAGCCCGGATCAGGTGGACTTATGGGATTTGAAGCAGAAGCTAGAAGTAGAGCTGACGGATATACATTGGGCTTAATGTTTACTCCTCAGATAGTTGCTCATATAGTAGCAAAAAGAGCACACTATACGCTTGACAGCTTCAAAATAGTGGGAAATATCGCTGAAGATCCGGAGATAGTCGTTGTTCCTGCTCAAAGTAGTGTAAAAAATCTTGACGATTTGGTAAAATTGGCAAAATCCAAAAAAATCACAGCCGCGGTTAATGGTATAGGAAGTGATGACTTTTTGGCTGCAAAAAACTTTGAAGCACTTACAGGAGTTAAATTCAACCTTATGCCTACAAAAGGCTCAACTGAGGAAAAAGCTGCAATTCTTGGCAATCACATAGAAGTGGCTTTTATGAATCTTTCTCAAATGTTGGCTCAACACAAAGCAGGCAAAGCAAGGATAATTGCCATAATGTCTAAAAAAAGAGCAGATGTGGCAAAAGATATCAAAACTGCTGAAGAGCAAGGCTATAAAGTATATATGACTGCAACAAGAGGAATGCTTGTAAATGCCAAAGTTAAAAAACCTGTCTTTGATAAGATAGAAGCTTTGTTTAAAAAAGTTGTCAATGACAAAGATTTTAAAGCTAAATGTAAAAAAGCATTTATATTTTTAAA
>CAZMKH010000208.1:0-2834 GCA_964566455.1 uncultured Campylobacteraceae bacterium
GTTTTAAAGACTCTTTTAAAAAGAGGATAAATTTGTGGGGCAATACAACCCATATTAGTATCATTGACAGCTTTGGAAATGCAGCTTCAACAACTACAACTAACGGCGAAGGTAGTGGACATATACTCCCCGATACCGGCATAATGCTAAACAATATGCTTGGAGAAGAGGATTTAAACCCTCATGGTTTTTTCAAATGGCAAAGCGGTATTAGACTCCCTTCTATGATGGCGCCAACTGGAGTATTTGAAGATAAAAAAATGCTTTTAATGCTTGGAAGTGCCGGAAGCAACCGTATAAGGAGTGCACTTTTGCAAACGATACTAAACTATATCCATTTTGGACTTTCAGTTCAAGATGCCATAAATGAGCCAAGAGTCCACTTTGAAAACGGCACGATTTTTACAGAGCCTCCTTTAAAATTAGATCTAAAAAATATGAAAAAAGTTTATGAGCTAAAAGAGTTCAATGAGTTAAATCTCTTTTTTGGGGGAGTTCAGGCTGTAAGCGGGAATTTAGAAGGTGGAGCAGACCCAAGAAGAGGAGCTTGTAGATTAAAGGTTTATGGATAGATAATCCCGCTTATTCCCATATTTGCGGCATGTAGTATAGTGGTGTGATATATTTTGGAGTAGTATTTTAAAAGCAGATTTTGAAGAGTCGGCTCAATTGAAGGGGTGAACCAGGCATTGTTACTTATGGCTATGACATAACGAGGATGGTTTTTGTAGATGATATCTTCTGTAGCTTCGTAGCAGATGGCATTTGTAAAAGTTTTTCCTTTGATTTTGATTTGAGTGGGTTGTTTTGCAGTTTTAAAGTCTTCAGCGCCGTCAAAAAATATGCGATTGATAAAATCTCTTAAAAATTTTGGCAGCGGAATCTCTTCTCCAAAAGGAACAAGCACTACTTTATCAGCAATAGTTACTTTAGAGTTTATAAAGTAGTAGGTTGAGTTGTAATATCCCTTTTTTGTATATTTGAGTGCACCTGTTATGATGATGATATGTTTAGATAATTGTTTGAGTTTGTCAAGAAGCTTTTTGTTTGTATTTAGATATATCGGAAATGCACTCTCGTTTAGTACAATCATCTCTTTTTTTTCTTTTATTGCCCTTTTAATGGCTTGAAAATTTTTATCTATTATCATCTCTTTGTATCTTGGGTCCCATTTGATTTGCTGAGGTAGTTTTTGGTCATAAAGTGAGATATTCATATCTAAAGAAGCAGGTTTTTTGTGACTTAAATCAAATGAAAAGAGTATGAGTATCAAAGGCACAGCAAAAATATATCTTTTACCTTTTTTATATAAAAACAGTGACAAAGAAATAGAAAAAAGTACAATCGTAAACTGCCATTTTTCCACACCTATATATGAATTTACAAATATAAGCTCAGGTTTTAGCCAACTAAATCCAAAAGGATGAAAATAGGATAAAAAAAGTATGAAAAGAGCCCTTGTAAAAGGGTTTGAAGGGTATGATATAAGAGTAAAAATAAGTGCATAAACAACTCCGACCGAAAGCACAACAAAAGGTATCATGTAACTCATATCATAATATCTAAAACTAAGAGCAATCCAGTAAAACCAAAAAATCCCTGTAAAAAAGCCGCTCCAAAAATTTATCTCTTTTTTTTGAGTTAACAGCAGTGAAAGCCCAATAAGCCCAAGTAGAGTATCTAAAAAGGGTAAGCTAAAGTGAAAATATGCCTCATATATAAAAAAAGATAAAAAAAATGAAGCACTCAAGCCTTTTATTATGTAAAAAGTGATAAAATATCTCTTTAAAAATTTCATAAAGAAGGATTTATATGCAAGGCGGAGGTAATGTTTTAACTTCATTGTTGCCACTTATTGTTTTGTTCGGTATTTTTTACTTTTTGGTAATCAGACCTCAGCAAAAGCAGGCAAAAGCTCACAAAGAGATGCTGGCTTCACTCAAAAAAGGTGATAAGATCATCACAAACGGAGGACTTATCTGCGAGGTTGTAAAACCTGAGGAAGATTTTATCAAAGTTAAGCTTAATGATAATACTACCGTTAAAGTTAGTAGAGAATTTATCGCAAAGAAGCTCTCATGATTTTTGTTAAACTTGTATATAAAAATATTGAGAGCTTCTCTTGCCAAAGGCAAAGCTTTAGTGAGAGGAATTTTTGTCAGAATTCATTTCTGGCAAAAAGGAGAAATAAGGTAAAAGCAGATGCATAAAAGTAGGTGGAATTACAGGATTATTATCTTCATATTCACCATGATAGTTGGGATAGCGCTTTCGCTTCCCAGCTTCATACCGTCTATGAAGGGTCCCAAGATACTTCTTGGATTGGATTTGCAAGGTGGACTTCATATGCTTTTAGGAGTTGATACAAAAGAGGCTATAAAGTCTAAATATAAGTCAATTGCTTCAAGCATAAAGTATTTCAGTGACGATAATGACATAGTTATAGACTCTCTTCGTGCAAAAAGTGACGGTGTCAGCTTTGTTTTGCTAGATAACACAGAGGAGAAAAAACTTGATGAAATGATCAAGAAGATTCCAGGTGTTATCATCAATAAAAAAAGAGACAAAGATACCATAACCTACAAAGTAACACTTACCAAAAAAGAGATACAAGCAACCAAAGAGTATGCCATCAAGCAAGCTGTTGATACGATAAGAAACAGGCTTGATCAGTTTGGTCTGTCCGAACCTACTGTAGCAAGACAGGGGAAAGAGAAGATTTTGGTTGAATTGCCCGGTATCAAAACTCAAGCTGAAGAGCAAAGGGCAAGAGAGCTTATAGCAAAAGCTGCACACTTGCAACTTATGGCAGTTGATGAAAAAAGAGCTGACCA
>CAZMKH010000209.1:0-2829 GCA_964566455.1 uncultured Campylobacteraceae bacterium
CATTATATCTTTAGGAGTAGTTCTTTACTCGTTGATAGTTTTTTTACTAAATCTTGTCAATACAAAATACACTCTAAAACCGATACTTATCTTTTTGTTTATTGCGGGCTCTTTGGCAGCTTATACAATGGATACATTCAATGTGGTTATTAACGATATAATGATACAAAATATTGTGGAGACTGACAGTGGTGAAGCTTCAGACCTGGTTACAACAAAAGCTATCATTTATCTAGTTGTTCTTGGAATTTTGCCTTCTATTTTGCTAATGCTAACAAAAGTGGAGTATGGTGAATTTAAAAAAGAGTTACTTTCAAGGATAAAAACTTTTTTTCTTAGTTTATTGGTTATAGTTATAGTAATTTTTTCATTCAGTAAATTTTACACTTCATTTTTTAGAGAACATAAACCTTTGAGATACTATACCAACCCAACCTATTTTATATACTCTATAGGCAAATTTATACATAGGAAGTATTTGGTCACACCGATTCCGTTTAAACATTTGGGACTTGATGCAAAAATTAAGAGCACTACCAAAAAACCGAAACTTGTTATCATGGTCTTGGGAGAAGCGGCAAGAGCGGCTGACTTTGAGTTAAACGGATACAAAAGAAATACCAATCCAAACTTGATAAAACTAAAAGATTTGATAAATTTCGGCAATGTTTACTCTTGCGGTACTGAAACGGCAGTCAGTGTGCCTTGTATGTTTTCAAGACTAGGCAGAAGTGATTATAAAGATGCAAAAGCAAAAGCCATGGATACAGCCATAGATGTGCTTGACCATGCCAAGACAAACCTCATTTGGAAAGATAACAATTCCGACTCAAAAGGGGTAGCGACAAGGATAAAAAATTATATAGATGTTAAAAATTTTAAAGATCCGAAATATTGTGAAAATGGTGAATGCTATGATATGATAATGTTAAAAGGATTGCAAAAGTTTGTTGATACTCACAAAGGAGATATTTTTATCGTGCTTCATCAAAAAGGAAGCCATGGTCCGGCATATTATAAAAGGTATCCCAAATCTTTTGAAAAGTTTAAACCTGCATGTCATTCAAACCAACTAGAAAAGTGCACCAAACAAGAGATAAAAAATGCCTATGACAATACCATACTCTATACAGATTACTTTTTGTCTCAAGTTATAAAATTTTTAAAATCAAATTCAAAAACCCATGCAACAGCTATGCTCTATATGGCAGATCACGGTGAATCCCTGGGAGAAAACGGCATATATCTTCACTCTATGCCTTATTTTATAGCACCTGACTTTCAAAAGCACATAGGTGCAATGATATGGTTAAGTGATGACTTTAAAAAATATAGAGATGAGTTGAAAAAAAGAAAAAATGAAAAGTTTAGCCAGGATAATCTTTTTGATTCAATCTTAGGTATAATGGATGTGAAAACAAAAGTTTATAATCCAAAATTAGACATATTTCACAATGAGAGCAAATGAGAAGACAGCCAAAATATAACTTTTTTAAAAATACATCCTACGCCTTAAAGGGTTTGGCGGATATTATAAAAAATGAAACCTCTTTCAAGATAGAACTTACCCTTTTGATTCCTGTTGTACTTGTTATATTATATTTGAATATAGGTATCGTGGAAAAGATACTGCTTTTTGTTTCATACTTTTTTATTCTTATAGCTGAAACCATAAACAGTGCCATAGAGAGAGTCGTAGATTTGGTAACGCTCGATCATCATGAAATGGCGGGACGTGCTAAAGATGTTGGCAGTACGATAGTGTTTTTAAGTATCATTCAGGCTTTAGTTGTTTGGTCATGTATACTTTTCTCTACTATTGCTATCACCTGACCCTATAATCTAAATAATAAAAATTATCCTTGACAAATTATTTTCTTTTTGCTATAATTTCATCATCTTTTTAAGAAGGAGTAAGAGATGGCGTGTGATTCACCTGTTGAAGCAAGAGAAGAAGAAGTTGTAGAAACTTCAGAAGAAAAAATAGAAAAAATCAAGGAGAAAGATATGAGTAGTTCATTGGTACTAAAAAAAGCACCTGAGTTTAAGATGGATGCGTATGACGCAAAAACAGGACACTATACAGTTGTTCAAAGTGAGGATTATAAGGGTAAATGGCATGTAGTTTGTTTTTATCCAGCCGATTTTACTTTTGTATGCCCTACTGAGATAGCGGCTATGAATGCAAAATATGATGAATTTCAAGAGCTAGGTGTTGAGATACTTGCAGTTTCAACTGATACAAAATTTTCACATAAAAGATTTGTTGAGACTGAGCCGCTTTTAAAAGGTCTTAAGCTTACTATCGGAGCTGATCCGACAGGAACTGTCAGCAGAGCTTTTGGTGTGATGATAGAAGAAGAGGGCATAGCTCTTAGAGGAAGATTTTTGATAAACCCTGACGGTGTAGTAGTAGCCCAAGAAGTTCAGGCACCTTCAGTAGGTAGAAATGTAAATGAATTTTTAAGACAGGTAAAAGCATGGCAGCATGCAACAAAAACCGGTGAAGTATGTCCTGCAGGCTGGAGACCGGGTAAAAAAACTCTTCCGGTAAATACTGATGTAGAAAAAATGACAGGAAGAGTCGGAGACTATATAACTATAGAAGAGATTTTAAGCTAAACCTAAAGCCGGCCTTTATGGTCGGCTTCCATCCAACTATCTCCTTTTCGCTAAAGCAAGCTTTAGTGAAAATTCCTCTCACTAAAGCTTTGCCTTTGGCAAGAGAAACTCTCATGATTTTCATTATTGTTTGTATTTATGAAATATGAGTGTTCCATTTGACTTTTTTTCTTTTTTGTGTATAATATTATTATATTATACCAAGAT
>CAZMKH010000210.1:0-2815 GCA_964566455.1 uncultured Campylobacteraceae bacterium
AGTATCTCTTCACCCAAATGACTTGCCGTACAGCCACAAATTCCTATCTTTGCATCTTCTTTTTTTATTTTATTAAATGCTCCGATTTCTGAAAACAGCTTATGAACCGGCTTTTCTCTTACACTGCATGTGTTGATAAGTATCAAGTCTGCTTCATTTGCTTTATCAGTTATCTTGAAGTTTTCTTTTTGGGTCAACTCTGCTATCATATGCTCACTGTCACGCACATTCATAGCGCAACCCAAAGTCTCAATGTATAGCTTTTTACTACTGTTTTGCACAAATATCCTTAGAGTATGTGTATCTCGTAGATATAGTCATTATCATCAAGAGTATATTTTATCTCTCTAAGGTATACACTGTATCCAAGCTCTTCAAAATGCTCTACAAGAGCTACCAAATCTTTATGAGAGTTATCTTTGTCAAAATAAAATATTTTTTGTCCTTCATTTTTAACTATCTCTTCTATTTTTTCAAGTTTTATCTTTTTGGGTTTAGCATCCAATGCTGCTCTTGCCAATTTAAGTTCCATATCTTCCTCTTTAATTATAGATTTAAGGGATATATTTTATCAAAAATATGATAAATTTGCGCTTTGATGCTTTGGAGTATGACACCAATTGATAATTAAGTGATTTTTATGTATAATAATTGTCTGCAATATTAAATCACAATCACCGGTTTTACCTATTGCAAAAATAAAACCAAAGAGAAAAGATTATGGAAAAAATTGTTGACATTATGGAGTCAATTGCTCATGAAAAAGGGCTAAATAAAGAAAATGTAAGAGATGTAGTTGTCAAATCTCTTTTAAATACTGCCAAAAGAGTTTATGGTGACGAATATGAATATGAAGTAACAATAGATGAAAAAACAAAAAATTTAAAACTTTATCAAAAAGTTGTTGTTGTAGCTGACGATGATGAAAGAGCCCAGGCTGATAATGAAAATCATATGACTCTTTCAAAAGCAAAAGAGATTGACCCGGATATTGAAGTAGGAGATGAGCTTACTTATGAACTTCCTCTTGACAATCTCGGAAGAACAGCTTCAGCCGTACTCCAAAGAGAGCTTGAATTTCACATACAAAGACTTCTTGAAGATAAAATATTTGAAAAATACCAAAAAAAGATAGGCTCTTTGATATCTGGAACTGTAGTAAGAGTGGACTTTGAAGAAAATACTTTTATTGAAATTGATGAAGTCAGAGCCATACTTCCAAGAAAAAACAGAATCAAAGGTGAAAGCTTCAAAGTTGGCAATGTTGTAAAGAGTGTCATAAGAAAAGTTTACATTGATGCCAACAAAGGTATGATAGTAGAGCTTTCAAGAACTACACCGAAGTTTTTGGAAAAACTGCTTGAGCTTGAAGTTCCTGAAATAAAAGATGGAAATGTTATAGTACATGATGTAGCAAGAATCCCCGGGGAAAGGGCAAAGGTATCTCTTAGCTCACACCACCCAAATATTGACCCCGTAGGTGCCACAGTAGGCACAAGAGGTGTAAGAATAATGGCTGTAAGCAAAGAGCTCAAAAATGAAAATATTGACTGCATCGAGTACTCTAGCATCCCGGAAATTTACATCACAAAAGCACTAAGTCCCGCAATCATTTCCAATGTAAAAATAGAAGGTAAAAAAGCCATAGTAACGCTTCCAAGCGACCAAAAATCAAAAGCTATAGGCAAAAGCGGTATAAATATAAGGCTGGCTTCCATGTTGACAGGCTATGAGATAGAGTTGGTTGAAAGAGAAGGTCAAACTCCATCAAAACAAGATGACACAACATCTGCCCAAGACAAGGTTGCCGATGTAAATGCACTTAAGTCACTTTTTGGAGAATAATTAAAAGCCGCTATGAACGATACTCAGATAGAAAGATATGCAAGACATATCATACTTGAACATATAGGTATAGAAGGACAAAGAAAGCTTTTAAGCTCAAAGGTTCTCATTATCGGCGCAGGAGGGCTTGGGAGTCCTGTTGCCCTGTATCTTGCAGCAGCAGGAGTAGGCACCATAGGTATAGCTGATGCTGACACAGTTGATCTTAGTAACTTACAAAGACAGGTTATCCATACCACAAATGATATAGGCATCCCAAAAGTAACTTCCGCAAAAGATAAAATGATTGCGATAAATCCCGACATAGAAGTAAAAACCTACCAAACCTTTATCAACAAAGACAACATTCAAGATATCATAAAAGAGTATGACTTTATCATAGACGGCTCAGACAATTTTGCAACAAAATTTCTCATAAATGATGCATGTGTACTTATGGGTAAACCGTTTTCACATGGTGGAATTTTGAGATTTACCGGACAAAGCATGACAGTACTTCCGGGCAAATCGGCATGCTATGCCTGTGTATTTGATTCTCCTCCTCCATTGGATAGTACCCCTACTTGTTCAAGTGCCGGAGTTTTAGGAACAATTGCAGGTATGCTTGGGACGATTCAAGCTACTGAAGCTGTAAAATATCTTACAGGTTGCGGTGAACTTTTAAGTGATAAGCTTCTTATATTTGATGCACTGAGCATGGATTTTGACAAAATAAACGTCAAAAAAAATGAAGAGTGCAGAGTATGCGGGAAAAACGGTATAAAAGAGTTGGTAGAGTATGAAATGCAAGAATGTGATATGGAGTAAATATGAATAGTATAGTAAAAGATTTTAGAGGCATAAAATGCCCTGTAAATTTTGCAAAAACAAAAATGGTGCTAGCCGATATGCAAAGCGGGGATATACTTGAGCTTTATATAGATGACGGCTCAGCCATAAAAAATCTTCCGGGTTCAGTTGAAAAAGAGGG
>CAZMKH010000211.1:0-2815 GCA_964566455.1 uncultured Campylobacteraceae bacterium
TTTGACTGCATTTACATAACTTTTTATAGAGGGATTTTTATCTTTATATGCTATATCAAAAGCAGTGCCGTGATCTACTGAAGTTCTTATAATGGGGAGATTTAGTGTTACATTTATACTCTCATCAAAGTATAGTGTTTTTACCGGAATGAGCCCTTGGTCATGATACATCGCTATAAAGTATTTTATATGTTTTATACTTTTGGGACTAAATGCGGTATCAGGCACCAATGGTCCGTAAAATATCTCTTTTTTTACTATTTTATTTACATATTTTATAGCTTTTTTTATAGCTTTTTCCTCATTTCCGATGACACCGTTGTCTCCGGCGTGGGGATTGAGGCTCAAAACCGCTATTTTTTTTGTTTTCAAAGAGTTTTGAACATTTAAAAGAAAGCTTGATAGATTTTTAAAAGTTACCTTTTTTGCCACATCTTTTAATGGAATATGTTGAGTATAAAGTATAGAAAAAAGTTTTTTACACCCTATCATCATAATGGCTTCTTTTTTAAATTCATCCCTTAGAACTTCTGTATGACCTTTGTATGGGATTTGTGCTTTATTCCAAGCCTCTTTGTTGATAGGGAGTGTAACAATGGCATCAACTTTTTTCTTTTTTGCTAATTTTATAGCCTTTTTGAAAGATTTAAATGAGTAAAAACCACTCTTTTTGCTTACAACCCCCGGTTTTATGGCAAAATTTTTTCCAACCCCTATACATCTAAAATCTTTTGGCAAATTTTTGCCCAAAAGTTTACAAGCCTGCAAAGCCATACTCCTGTCTATCAAATATACGGGCTTGCAAATTCTACATATCTTTTTATGAGCTTTTAAGGCAATCTCAAAGCCTATACCGTTAAGATCGCCGATACTTATAGCAATTTTTTTCACTCTTACTCCTAAAACCTAAATCCTAATCTCTTACAAGCACAATCATATCTTCAACAGCTTTTTGTAACCCCGTAAACACACTTCTTGCTATAATGCATTGCCCGATATTTAACTCTTCGATAAATTCAACCAAAGCTATATCTTTGACATTTTCATAATTGAGTCCATGGCCTGCGGCAACTTTTATACCAAATTCGTTTGCTTCTTTTGCAGCAATTGCTATCTTTGAAATTTCAGCACGAAGCATTTTTTCAAGCTCTCTTCTTTGTATATCAAACTCTTTTATGGAGTTCTTGCTATATCTTAGGTTGCTGTAAAGCATAGAGTGGATATTGGCATATCTTCCCGTATGAAGCTCTACCCAGTCAACCATTAAAACTTTAGAAGCTCTTATCATTTCAACAGTAGGGTCAATAAAAAGAGAAACCTCGATATCATTTGCTTTTAAAAAATGAACAACACTGTCAAGTCTGCTGTGATAAGTCGCTATATCAAGCCCACCTTCAGTTGTTACTTCTTCTCTTTTTTCAGGAACTATGGTGGCTCTATGGGGCTTTAACTCCACAACTTTTTCTATGATATCAGGATCTATGGAACACTCAAGATTGACAGGAAGTTTTGCATTTTCTATTATTTTTCTTACATCATCATCATGGATATGACGTCTATCTTCTCTTAAATGCACAGTTATCTGATCTGCTCCTGCCAATCTCACAAGTGGTAAAGCATCTACAGGATCTGGCTCATTTATCTTTCTTGCTTCTCTTAATACTGCAATATGGTCTATATTTACACCTAATTTCATTACATAATACCTTTTTAAAAATATTTTTTGTATTATACCATCCTCAACTAAAAAAGGAAAACTAATGGTAGCTTTTGATCTTGGATCAAACACATTAAGGGCGGTTAAATTTGACTGCCAAACAAGAGAAAGAGTAAAAGAGTATGAAAAGATAGTAAAAACAGCTGACGGACTTCAAGAAAGCGGTGAAATAAAAAAAATAACAATAGAAAAGATAGTTGAAGCAGTAAAAGAGGCAAAAGAGATTGTAGGTTCAAAAGATGATGAAGTAGTTGCGGTCACAACTGCAGCTTTGAGAATAGCTAGCAACAGTGAAAAAGTTTTAAAAATTATCAAAAAAGAGACCGGTGTCGAATTTAAAATCATCAGCGGAACTGAAGAAGCAAATTATACCGCTTTGGCGGTAAGTGAAAGACTTAAGAAATTGGGGCTTCAAAATGAAGATTTTTTGCTGCTTGATTTGGGTGGAGGCTCGAGTGAAGTTTATATCAAAAAAGAGCAAAGATCTTTTATAAAAAGTTTTCCCATAGGCATAGTGACCCTTACACAAAAGTATGACTCAATCGAACAGATGCAAGAAAGCCTAGAGTGCGAAACAAAAGAGATTAAAAAATTTGTTGATGAGATTTATTCAAGCTTTTCCAAGCCAAAGCTCTTTGTAAGCACTGCGGGAACTGCTACCACTTTGGCATCTTTTAAACTTGGTCTTGATTATGAACATTATGACCATTCCAAAGTCACTGGTGCAATTTTAAGCATTAACGATATAAAAACTGCTCTTTCAAAGCTTCTTTCTATGGATGAAAATGAGAGAAACCGATGGGTTGGAGTAGGAAGAAGTGACTTAATCATCAGCGGCATATCTATACTTCTTAAAATTCTTCAAATAGCAGGCTTTGAGAGCATGGTCGTCATAGATGACGGTCTCAGAGAGGGTATAGCCATAGACAAATGCAATGAGCTCGAATCCAGGATAATATAAGATTAATATTTTTTAGATATAATACATCCCTTATACGCAAAATTGAACAAAGGAGAGCAAATGCAACTCTCGGGATCACAAATGGTCATAGAAGCACTTAAAAGAGAAGGGGTTAAAACCGTTTTTGGTTATCCCGG
>CAZMKH010000212.1:0-2790 GCA_964566455.1 uncultured Campylobacteraceae bacterium
AGTACGATGCGTGTGCGGTAAATACTTTTGGACCACCTCCAAGACCGCTTGACATACCTCCATATAAGATTACGGGTACTAAAATGGTACTAGGTGAGCAAGGACCTCAAAACAAGGCTCTCATAGCCAAAAACCCTACAAATAAAGCATAAGGGAGAAAGCAATGGCAGAAATAAGAAAAGCCGATGGTTTAGTCGATTGGCTAGACCAGAGATTGGCTATAAAAACTCTAAATAAAGTACTCGCTACAGAATACTGGGTACCAAAAAATATCAATTTTTTGTGGGCAATGGGCGTCATTTTAATGACAATGTTCGGGATACTATTTATCTCAGGACTATTTTTACTTATGTATTATAAGCCTGATGTAAACTTGGCATTTGACAGTGTAAACCATACTATTATGCAAGAAGTTTATTATGGATGGCTTTGGAGACACATGCACGCTGTTGCCGCATCAGTTGTTTTTCTTATCATTTATATCCATATGTTTGTTGCAATTTATTACGGCTCATACAAAAGAGGCAGAGAGATGATATGGATAAGCGGTATGCTTCTTTTCATGCTCTTTTCAGCAGCCGGATTTAGTGGATATATGCTTCCTTGGGGACAGATGAGCTACTGGGCAGCACAGGTTATTACTAACATTTTCGGTGCTATTCCTTTCATCGGCCCTGATTTGGTTGTATGGATTAGAGGTAATTTCTTTGTTTCAGACCCTACATTGACAAGATTTTTTATGCTTCATGTATTGCTTCTACCTATAGTTATTATGGCTACTATCGGTCTTCACTTTTATTCACTTAGAATTCCTCATGTAAACAATGAAGAGGGTGAACATTTTGACTTTGAAGAGGAAGCTAAAAAATACAAAGAAGGAAAGAAGAAAGAGTCAAAAGTTATACCTTTCTGGCCTGTATTTATAAGCAAAGATTTGTTTGTCGTGGGAGTATTTTTGATATTCTATTTTTACCTAGTAGGTTTCCATTATGAATTTGCAATGGATCCAATTAACTTCGATCCAGCAAACTACATGAAAACACCTACTCATATATATCCAGAGTGGTACTTCCTATGGAGCTATGAGATACTAAGAGGATTCTTCTTTCCAATAGCCGGAATAAGTCCTTTCAATCTCGGGCTTATAGGATTTGCCATAGCAAATGGTGTATTTTTAATACTTCCATGGTTGGATAGAAGTCCTGTTGTAGCTCCCGCTCACAAAAGAGGAGCATTTAAGATATGGTTTTGGTTGATGCTTATAGATATGGTAGGTCTTACAATTTTTGGTAAAGTTCCGCCAAATCATGTGTATTTTATAGGCAATAGTGATATAACGCCTTGGTTTGGTTTTGTATTTACAATTAGCTTCTTTATACTTCTATTTATAGCATTGCCTCTTATCACAATGAAAGAGAAAAAAAGAGCAGGGGGTGCTAAATGAGAGAGTTAAAGATTCTTGGAGTATTGGTATTTTTTACATTGGTGCTTTACTGGGGTGTTGAGCCTTATGCTCACTCAAAAATGCACCATCATGTTGAACCTGCAGATTTTAAGTTCAGCGACTTGAAAGCTATCAACTATAAAGGTGATGCCGCAAAAGGTAAACAACTTATAGTAAATGCCGGTTGTACCGGATGTCACGGCATAAAAGCAGCCAAGATGCCTGCTCCCATGCCTGCAGATGCCGCAGCAGCTTCATTTGGCGTAGCACCGCCTGATTTGAGCGATGCCGGTTTGATTTATGATGAAAAATATCTTAAAAATTTCATACTAAATCCTGCTCATACTATGCTAACCGCAAAAAAATACAGTGCAAAAAAACCTTTTCCTATGCCTCAGTTTTTTGGTGTAGGTGGAGATAAAAATAAAGAAGTTTCCGATATAGTTGCCTACTTAAAATCAATAGCTCCGAAAGAGCTTAGTGACAAAGAGACTTTTGAAGCAGCATGCGGAAGATGTCACAGTGTGAAGTATGACAAATGGAGTCAACTTGGTGATGAGCCTAAGTTTAAAGGTGAAACTGACAAATTGGCATACAAGCTAAAAGTATCTCAATATTTAGACCATGTCAAAAAATATATGGGTGCAACTCCACCTGATCTTTCTATCATCATAAGAGCAAGAAGTAAAGAGTATCTTGAGACTTTTATAGACAATCCTCAAAAAGAGTTAAAAGGTACTTCAATGCCTAGAGTCGGTCTTACAAAAGAGAGTACTGAAAAAGTTATCAGTTACCTTGAAAGCGTAGGAGACAGTAAAAAAGCTGAGAGAGAGTCGCTTATTCCTAAAGTTATAGGATATTTGATCATCTTTACACTGTTTGCTTATCTTTGGAAATCAAAACTCTGGAGAGAAGTTCACTAAAAAAGCCTTTGGCTTTTCAGGAGCAAAGAGGCAAAGAGCCTCTTTCTCCTTCCCTCTAAAACCTACAACCTAAATCCTAATTCCTTTATCCTGCAATATCTAACAATTTTTCTACTTTGTTATCTTTTTCATTAGAATTTGAGCTGTAGCCGTTTTTCATGGCTTTAAGCTGTTCCTGGTTGATTTCTTGCATAGCCTTGGCTTCCATCATAGCAGCACTGGCAGCTACTTTCAAGTCTTGAGGGCTGGGATCACTTGGGGCCAAAGCCGCTGCTCTTAACTGTCTTGCCATTGCCAAAGTTTCTTTTGGATTACTACCTTTTGTAACATGTATGGGAACTTCACCACCAACGGCATACATTTTACCATCAGGTCCTTTTTGGTATGTATAACTCGCTCCCCCGCTTACTACTGAACCTCCGG
>CAZMKH010000213.1:0-2783 GCA_964566455.1 uncultured Campylobacteraceae bacterium
TAAAATTTGGAATTTTTCCTTGTAATTTTTGGAATTTGGTGTTATAATTTCCAAATGCAACATTTATTATTTTAAACAAAGATAAAATATTCATATCAATTACTTGACACAGATAAGAATGAATATAATCTAAGAGCCAAGCACCAAGTGCTTAGCTCTTAGATTAATCAGAAGGATTTTCAGATGATAGCAAGAAAAATAGAAAAAAAGATAGAAGCTGCACTGCAAAATTTTCGTATCGTTATGATAAGTGGCCCAAGACAATCAGGCAAGACTACACTTGTTAAAAAGATAGCAACTTTAAAAAAAATGGATTATATCACTCTTGATGAGCCTTCCAAGCAGCTTTTAGCTGCTGATGATCCACAAAATTTTATAAAATTTTATGCAAAAAAACCGCTATGTATCGATGAAGTACAACTCTCAAACGAGCTTATACCTTATATAAAGATGAAGGTTGATAGTTCAAACAAAAAAGGTCAATTTCTCTTAACAGGCTCAGCCGATATAAGCAGAATGGCAAATATAACTGAATCTCTTGCCGGAAGAGTAGTCGAATACAATTTGTATCCATTGTCAAATAGTGAAATAAAAGATAAAAATTATAATATCATAGATAAACTTTTTAGTGATGATTTTTTTGATATTGATTGGCAAACTGATTTTAGCGATGTACTAAACTCTATCATAAGAGGTGGCTACCCTGAAGTTATAGATATGGACCAAAGTTTCCAAGATGAATGGTTTGCTTCATATATAAGAGCAAGAGTTCAAAAAGATATATTTGAGTTTAAAAATATCTCTTTATCAAAACAAAAAGGAGTAGAAAAATTACTCAAATTGCTTGCAACTTATGCCTCATCCATCTTAAACTTTAATTCTATCGCCAAAAAAGTGCAGATGGACAATAAAACTGTCTCTTCATACATTGATGTACTTGAGGCAATGTATATAGTAAAAAAACTTCCTCCATACTTTTCCAATAAATCCTTAAGTATTATAAAGTCGCCCAAGATACATTTTATAGATACAGGGTTGCTTAGTCATTTGCTAAAGCTCAATGAAAAATTACTGTTTGAAAAAAAAGACTCAATGTATGGAAATGTTATAGAAAATTTTGTATATAGCGAACTTTTAAAAGAATCTACCTACTCCAAAGAAAAAGTCGATATTTATCACTATAGAGATATTAGGAAAAAAGAGGTAGATTTTGTCATAGAAAATAGACAAAAACAGATCATAACCATAGAAGTAAAAGCAAAAACCAGTATAAAAAAAGATGATCTTAGAACAACTCTTGAGTTATCTAAAAAATTTGAAGATAAATATTTAAGAGGATATATCTTCTATGGCGGTAATGAAATCATGCCTATCTCTATAGAAAAAAAGAGTTTCTATCTAATACCCCTTTCTATTTTATCATAAAAAATTTTTTCAAAACTATAAAAAATTTTTCAAACCCTCCGATATTGTCTATAACTGACAAGGATGTCAGAATTCACATATAAAAGGATTTATCATGGGATTTAGAATTAACACAAACGTTGCGGCACTTAATGCCCACAGAAACAGTGTTATGAACAATCAGGCGTTAGACCAGAACTTAACAAGACTAAGTTCAGGTTTAAGAATCAACAAAGCAGCAGATGATGCTTCAGGTCTTGCTATCGCAGATAGCCTTAACTCTCAAGCAACAGGTTTGGGCCAAGCTATCAGAAATGCAAATGACGGTATCAACCTTGTTCAGACTGCAGATGGTGCTTTGCAAGAGTATACAAACATCATCAATACCATCAGAACCAAAGCTATCCAAGCTGCATCTGATGGACAAAATGCTGACTCAAGAGAAGCAATCCAAAAAGATATAGACAAGCTTCTTCAAGAGGCTCAAAATATTGCTTCAACTACCTCATTTAACGGACAAACACTACTAAATGGTGGTTATCACGATAAGGCATTTCATATCGGTGCATATAGTGGTGAAACTGTAAACATCACTATCAGCGACCAACAAATAGCTAATGTTGGCAAGTTTGCGCTAGAAGATGGAACAACTGCCGTAGGAACTACAGGAGGAGTTGATCATACTATAGCTGTCTCAGTAGGAGGAACAGTGGTTAGTGTTACTGTAACTACTACAACAGGCAATACTTCACTAGAAAATGCTCAAGCTATAGTTGATGCGTTTAATGCAGAAGCACAAAGTAAAGGTGTTCAAGTACATGCTAGTGCCATAGAAAAAACAGAAGGTTCAGGTAATTACACCATAAGGCTAGATAGTGGGGATAAATTTGCCACAAACACAACTGGTGGTGTAGGCTTAGCTACAGGCGACCAAACAGCAACTCTATCAAATAATCTATCTACTATAGATGTTACATCAAGAGCAGGTGCCGAAAAAGCTATCCTAACTACTGACTATGGACTAAGAGATGTTGATACAACTAGATCTGATCTTGGTTCTATCCAAAATCAACTTGAATCAACAGTAAGAAACATCTCTGTAACTCAAGTCAATGTTACAGCAGCAAAATCAACCATAATGGATGTTGACTTTGCGGCAGAAAGTGCAAGCTTTTCTAAACACAATATTTTAGCTCAGTCTGGCTCTTATGCACTAAGTCAAGCAAATGCTGTTCAGCAAAATGTATTGAGATTATTACAATAATCTCTTCCAATAAGGTCGGAATTTTATCCGACCTTATCCTCTTTAAATATCCCCATATATTTATCTATTATCTTTAAAAATTGACGAGTTATAATTTTTTGAAATTGTTTTATAT
>CAZMKH010000214.1:0-2779 GCA_964566455.1 uncultured Campylobacteraceae bacterium
TTGGTTAATTTTTTTATCAAAGTATCAAACAAAACTACTCTTTTAGAGCTTCCAAGTCCTCCAAAGTAAGCATTTAGCCTGTTGTCTCTTTTACTGGCATCCATAGTAAAAATTCCACTGCTTTTAAGCCCTGCTTTTTGCATAAGATTTTCAATAGACTCTTTCAAGCTCTCATCTTCAAGCGGGATGAATTTGTTAAAAAGCGGGGCTATAAAAGTAGGATATATTAGATTGATTCCGACTATGATAATAAAGATAAAAACAAAACTCCACAGCCACCACAAAGCAAATGACGATATGATATAGCTGACCGCAAGAACAACCAACGAACCGAAAATCAAAAACAGTACGGCTGATTTTAGCAAGTCACTTAAAAACATTTTTGGCGTCATATTGCTAAAACCAAACTTTTTATCAAGATAAAATTTACTGTATATATCAAAAGGAAGTGAGACTATATAGTTTATGATGATAAACAGATCAACATAAACCACCGACTTTAACAATATATTATCTATCGTTATCATATTATCCAGCCATCTCAAACCAAATCCCACCCAAAATATAAACAAGGCATAATCAAACAAAGAGTTTAGTATGCTCATCCTTTCAGTTGCTATCTTGTAGTCAGCCGCATCTTTATACCTCTTTGCATCAAGTATAACAGGTGCCAAACATTTTGCCCTTGAGACATATCCCACTTCCATAACAGAGACATAAACTTTTATAAGCACATATAAAAAATATATTATTCCCACTTCTAAAACCATAAATAAGACCTTTTTTGTATTATTAAATAATTTCGTATTGTACCTAAAGTAGATTAAAATTTATTGATTCAATAAAATCAATTATAAAAATAATTTTTATATTGAAACAATTTTAGAATTTATATGGTATAATCATACTTTACGCAATACAAATAGGAGTATTTATGCAAGATTTGATAAAAAAAGTTGCTATCACCGGCGGTACACACGGTAATGAACTAACAGGAGTTTATCTCATAAACAAATTCAAGAAAAATCCAAAACTTATTCAAAGAGAAGGTTTTGAAACCATTATAATGCATAACAATTTAAAAGCTATGCAAAAATGCACAAGATATATAGATAAAGATTTAAACAGAACTTTTAAAATAGAGGATTTAAATGACCCGAACAAAGCTGCTTATGAAGATGTACTTGCAAAAGTTATCAATGCAAAACTGGGTCCAAAAGGCTCCGAACATCCAAATGTTGACTTTATAGTGGACTTACATTCCACTACTTCAAATATGGGACTTTCCATCGTTATAGATGAAGGAAGCAAACTTACCTGGCAGGTAGCGGCATATCTAAAAGAGATGGAGCCCAGAGTCAATATATTTAGATGGAAAGGTGATACAAAAGATGTATCATTTGTAAACTCTATTGCAAAAAACGGATTTGCCATAGAGGTTGGAGCTATACCGCAGGGGGTTTTAAGGTCTGATCTGTTTTTTGATACCGAAAAACTTATACACCATATTTTGGACTTTATAGAAAAATTAAACAATAAAAAATTTCAAAAAAATTATACAAGCATTGAGATATACGACCATATAGAGCTTCTTGACTTTCCAAGAGATGAAAACGGAAATATTACCGCTATGGTTCACGCCTCTTTGCAGGACAAAGACTATAAAAAGTTAAAAAAAGGAGATCCTCTTTTTACCACACTCGAGGGAGAGGATATAAATTATGATAAAGATGAAGAAGTCTATCCTCTTTTTGTAAATGAAGCGGCATATTATGAAAAAGGGTTTGCAATGTGCCTGACTCAAAAGAAAGTAATAAAGATATAAAGAGTATCTTTAAAGTCACATTACAAAGTCGGCATAGTACTCCATCTGTTCTCTTTTTAGTATCCTTATAAAGTTTGTACTTCCTGGAACTCCAGTAGGAAAACCTGCGGTTACGATGTAGGTTTTATCCAAATCCACTATCTTTTTGATAATGGCTCTGCTTAAAACCGAAGCCAGTATCAGGTTGAGATTCATCTTTTCCACACACATTGTCGGTACTACTCCCCAAACAAGAGTCAAAGACCTGGCAGTCTCATCATCGTGCGTTATAGCACAAATAGGCTGCTTTATCCTGTATCTTGAAAGTTTTTTGGCTGAGCCTCCTGAGCTTGTTATGGCAAGAATTCCCTCAACTTTCAAATCCTTTGCCAATTTTGCGGTAGCTGATGAAATGATGTCTGTCTCATCATTGAACTTGTATCTGTCAAATTTGTTATAGGGATAAACAGTTTCTGTTTCTATTATGGTATTTGACATAACTTCTACAACATTTACCGGATATTTGCCTATGGCACTCTCTTCAGAGAGCATAACAGCATCTGTTCCGTCAAGTACGGCATTTGCTACATCACTTATCTCGGCTCTTGTTGCAGTCTCTTTTTCGGCCATCGACAAAAGCATCTGAGTAGCGGTTATAACAGGCTTGGAAGCGGCATTGGCTTTTCGTATGATTCTTTTTTGGATACTTGGTACTTTATAGTAAGGTACTTCTATACCCAAATCTCCTCTGGCCACCATGACACCGTCACTCTCTTTTATAATTTCATCTATATTTTCTACTGCATCAAATTTTTCTATCTTGGCTATAACCTGTGCTTTTGAGCCATATTTTTTCAAAACTTCTCTTGCTTTTTTTATATCATTTGCATTTTGCACAAAAGATATGGCAACAAAATCCACTCCGTTTTCTGCTCCCCATTTCATATCTTCTTCATCTTTTTTTGTAATGATATC
>CAZMKH010000215.1:0-2771 GCA_964566455.1 uncultured Campylobacteraceae bacterium
GCTACAAACAATATGGAGTATTTTAAAAATCTTAACTTTCAACATTTTGAGGAGTTGCAAAATCCAACCATTATAAGTGACTATCTTAATAGTGCCAAAGAGTTTTTAGGTGTGTCTGTGGATAAAATAGAAGCATTTTTTAACGGATATGAAACATTGATGAGTTATAATTATGGGTTTAAAAGTGTATTTTTAAGTGCAGCCCATTGGGGGGCAGTGGGGTCCGTGTTTGTTCTTTTACTATTTGTAAAATTTAAAAAAGAGAGTGTAAAATGAAAAAGATGATAATATTTCTATTGCCCGTGTTGATATTTTCGGCAGAACTTAAAGATATCATAAAAGGTGTCGATGACTCGCTGCTTGTAAAGTCAAGCAAAACCAAAACGGAAGCCTTAAGGAAAATGGTAGGAGTTTACGAGGGAAAAAATTATCCAAGCATCGACCTTGACTTCAAAGCCATCAGGTTAAAAGATACACCGACTGCCACTTTTGTACTACCGCTTATGCCATCTCTTACCACTGCGGTAGGAACAAAAAACAATGTATCTTTGGAACTTGGTTTTGTATACCCTGTTTTTACAGGATACGCCGTTTCAAATATGATAGAAAAAGCGAAGCTCGAAGTAGTCAAATCAAAACTAAAAACAAAAAATTTACAAAGAAAACTATATCTAAAATCTATAATGCTTTACAGTGATATATACGCTCTTTCAAAAGCGATAAGTGCGACCAAGGAAGCTGTTAAAGCGCTTGACATATCTTTGGAAAAAGTCAACAAATTGTATAAAAACGGTCTTGTAAATTTAAGTGAAGTTTATAATATAAAAGCCAAAAGATATGATGTGATTGCCGCCAAAGAAACTTTAAAAGCAAAAAAAGAGGCACTCATTAACACTCTTTTTTATATAAGTGGAGTTAAAATAGTAAATAATTTAAAACTTGTCAAATCAGCAAGGCTCAAAAAAGAAAAAAACATCATAAAGTCTGCTTTAAAAAACAGAGAAGATATAAATATCTTAAGAAAAGAGCTTGACATAAGCAAAAGAGAAATAAAACTGGCAAAAAGTAAATTTTACCCTACGGTTGCAATTATGGGAGGCATCAAAAAACAAGGTGACAGCCTAAGGCTTAACGGTGACGGTTACAGCAATGCAGATGAGAGTTATATCGGTCTAGGTATAAAGTGGAATATATTTGACGGATTTTCCAAAAACAGAGCAACCGAAGCATCCAGACTTAAAAAAGAAGCTACCCTGCTTTATCTAAATGATTATATGCAAAAAGTAAAAACCGAGATAGAAAATTCCTTTTTTATTTTAAAATCTTTAAAGGCAAAATTATCTGCTGCAAAAGAGCAGCTAAAAAGTCAAAAAGAGTACTATAAACTTATAAAAGGAAGATTTGAAAATGCTCTTAGCTCAGCTGATGAATTAAGCAGAGCCATAGCAGCTTTAGCCAAAGCCAAAGCAAATGTTGAGCAGTATAAAGCTAAAATATTTTTTCAAAGATATAAGATTATCCTGCAGGCGGGACTAAAAGAGTTTAAGGAGAAAATTTGAAAAGAGTTTTGTATGTTGTTGTTGCTATAGCGGTAGTTATTTTAGCTTATATCGGAGTTTATAATTATCTAAAAGTAGGTGGAGTAAAAATTCTTGAAGATAAAACAGGAATTATTACAAAACAGGATGATGTGTATCTGCACTATAAAGTTTTAAACAAAAGATTGTTGAATGATTATGGGATAGATTTGAGAGTTTTGGTAGACGATGATATAAAAAATGTAGATACTTTTATAAAAAGCGAGCTTGAAAATATGATAAAACATCCAAGAAAAAATGCAAAAGATTTTATATTTGTTTTGGCAAGTCCAAAAAACGTATATATCAAAACAGCAAGCACCCAGGCAAAATATAAGACAATATTTAAAAATAAAGATATAAATAATATCAGAGAGTTTGTGATAGCTATGGAGGATGATTTGTTAGAATATGAAATACAACATTCCAAAAAGTAAAAAAGTTATCTACTATATCATCTGGGCGATTATACTTGTATATTTGTATATCAAATTTGCTGATATTCATCCTTTTGGAAAAAACTCTGCTTTTTACAACAGCGGCTGCAAAGCCTCCAAAGTAAAATTGCCAAAAGAGCCTTTGAAGTTTGAAGGGTTAGATGGTCGGTAGATTCCATTTTTTATAGTATGCAAAAAGTCTCAAAAAAAGCCCAAATGCAAAAACTGCCGATATGATGATAGAATTTAGAAATCCAAAATAGTTTACCAAAAAGAGTACAGAAGAGATAATGACACTAACTGTAGCATAAAAGCCGCTTGTCAATATAAGCGGTACTTCATTGATAAGAATGTCTCTTATCACGCCCCCGCCTATGGCAGTACTTAAAGAGAGTATGAGTGTACCAAAGAAGTTTAGCTCTGCGGATATTCCTACGAGTGCACCTGTTATGCTGAATGACACCAAGCCCATGGCATCACTAAATATGAAAACTTTAAATCTTTCAGGCTTTGTTTTTTGTGCAATTTTAGAAAATTTTGCAAGTAGTATTACACTGATGACTATAAGTGAAGGTGTAGAATCTTTTAAAGATACGGGGGTTTGATTTATGATAATATCTCGTATAATACCGCCTCCAAGCGCAGTTAAAAATGCAAAAAGTACAACGCCCAGCAAATCAAGCTCTTTTCTTACTGCTATCAAAAAACCGCTGAGCGCGAAAGATGCTATACCTATGATATCCGCAATATCCAATAT
>CAZMKH010000216.1:0-1400 GCA_964566455.1 uncultured Campylobacteraceae bacterium
TCTTTTCCGTAAGTTACATAAACATTTTGATACTTTTTTTGCCAGTAAGCTTTAGCCTCTTCTATTGACTGATAAGACACTGCCTCGCTCTCTTCTACAAGAGGGTAGATGATGGCTATTTGGTGATGCAAATTGATCTCATTTTCTATATGTTTTATCAAATTCTTAAAATCACCTCTCGAAATGATTTTGGTAGCTATCTCCTTTTTAAAGGGCAACTCTTTTATAAAACTGTAATCCACCAAAGATGAGTTTATCATAGCAAGAGTCCTTGGTATCGGAGTAGCACTAAATTGCAAAAAGTGAACTCTTTTATCTTTATCTCTTAAAGCAAGATTTTTTATCATTTCTCTTTGGTTTACTCCAAAACGGTGCTGCTCATCTACCATGACAAGCTCACATTTTGGCAACTTTTTATACAAAAGTGCATGAGTTCCTACCAAAAAGTCAAACTCTTCAAGATTTTCATTTTTCTCTTTTGAAGTTATAAGTGCTGTTTTTACAAACGGTGGCAAAAACTTTTTAGCTTCAGCGTATATCTGATGAGCCAACAAAGAAGTAGGAGCCATCAAAACAGCTTTTTTGGGATATGACATCATGACTGAAGCAAGTATCACTATGGTTTTGCCACACCCCACATCTCCGACTATAACTCTTTTTGAAGCATAGGGGCTTTGAAAATCTTTTTTTATATCCTCTATCGCCTTTAGCTGGTCATTTGTCAATGAAAAAGGCAAAGTCTTAATAAAACTTTTCACATCTCCCTCAAGTCTTGAGCTTGAATGATAGACTCTTTTTTTGAAGCTTAATTTTTTTAAATGATTAAAAATCTCTACAAATTTTAGAGTATTTACAAAATGATAGCTCTCTTTTTTCTGCAAAAAATCATGCGTCGGATGGTGAAACAAAAGCAAATCGCTAGCCTCTTTTTCACTTAAGCCTTCTTTTAAAAGTCTCTCTTTGGTGATATATTTATCTATAAGTCTTTTTACGGTTTGGTTTCGTAATGCTGTTTTATATTTTGAGCTGATTGTATTTACTTCCGTAACGGTTTTTGGTTGAATGATGCTGACTCTTCCAAAATTTTGCTCTAGTCTACCTTTTATAAAAACTCTGTTTCCATAAGAAAAAAGTTTACTGTGAAAAGGTTTGGGATGAAAGATGATGCCCTCTATCTCCTTATCAAATTTAAAAGAGTAA
The DNA here is from genome assembly GCA_964566455.1 of uncultured Campylobacteraceae bacterium. GTDB lineage: Bacteria > Campylobacterota > Campylobacteria > Campylobacterales > JALSKU01 > JALSKU01. Next base: position 1,201 of record CAZMKH010000216.1, read on the forward strand.
AACCTGACTTTTAAATACTTTGGAACTCTTTGTACACTTTTAACTTCAGTATCGATTACACAAACTTTACCGGGTTGCAAATCATTTGATAAGAAATTATCTTCATAAGATGAGGGCAGCAAAAGTGCCAAATCAAGCAAAGAGTTAACTTTTAACTTTTTAAAATTTAACTCATCTTCTTTGTCAAACCAACTCAAGGC
>CAZMKH010000216.1:1500-2759 GCA_964566455.1 uncultured Campylobacteraceae bacterium
TCTAATCATTTTGTTACTATGAAAAAAGATAACTTTTCTATCTCCTTGTGAGCTTTTATAAAGTCATTCAAATCTTTAAGAGTTAGTTTTTCGATGAGTTGCAACTCTTTTAGTGAGTATCCAAGCTCGAGACCTCTATAGTATTCAAAAAAGGCTCTGTTAAGTCTTTGGGATAGTGTTTCAACTCTTAGAGGCTCACTGCCGCTTAGAAACTCTTTTGCAGCTTTTAACTCCTCTTTGGTAACACCACTTTTTATAAAATTATCTATTACTTCTTTGACAGACTTTACAGCTTCATCTTTAGTATCGGTTTTGGTTTGAAGATACCCGCTGAAGTCACTGTATGATTTGTTTAAATTGACTCTTGCATAAGCTGAATAAGCCAATCCTTTTTTGACTCTTATCTCCTCCATAAGCCTGCTTCCAAAACCGCTAGAACCAAGTATAAAAGCAGCTACTTTTGCCTTGTAGGCATCCTTGTCGTTAACTTTTAGATAAAACGGAGAGCCAAAATAAATATAAGCTTGCTTTGTATCTTTTTTGACCGTCTTTTGCTCTGCTTTATCACTTGCATTGTAAAATCCTACTTTTTTATAACTGCCCACTTTTAAAACAGAAAGAACATCTTTTACTTTTTGCAAAGCTTTATCTTCGTCTATATCTCCACCGATAACTACTATAGCTCTGGATGTTACTATATGTTTTTGGATGAACTCTTTTATATCTTTTAGTGAAAGTTTTTCAATGCTCTCTTTTGTTCCAAGTGCACTGTGACCAAGCGGTGTATCTTTAAAAAGCAGTTTTTTAAGTCCCGAAGAAGCGATATAGTCATAATCATTCTCTTTTGATGAAATAGCTCCCAAAGTCAGTGTTTTTACCTTATTGAAGCTATTCTCTGTCAAATTTGGATCATTTAAAAGCTCTTTTATCATTTTACTAAGCAGATCAAACTTCTCCTTCAACGAACTTGCCTCAAAAACAAAAGTTTCATTTCCGTTATTTATGCTCAAATTAAGTGCATTATCATCAAGAATTTCAGCAAATTTGGTACTTCCGAGTTTTTTTGTACCCTCGGAAAATATTTTGGAAGTAAAACTTGCAAGTCCATAATGTTTTCCATCTTCCATAGAGCCTGCATTTCTAAAAACTATCTGCATTGATACCACCGGTAAAGAGTTATCTTTTTCATATATAACAGGCACTTTTACTCCTGAAACTTCCACCTCTTTTACTACTGCACTCATTAACCATCCTTGTAT
>CAZMKH010000217.1:0-2756 GCA_964566455.1 uncultured Campylobacteraceae bacterium
CCGACATATATCTCTTTAGTATCAATAACTTCAGCCAAATCATCTTCATTTATGATGCCTCCTCTACCTAGGTTGAGAAGTATCGCACCATCTTTTATCATTTGAAGTTCATCTTTTGATATAAGATTGTTAGTTTTGTTATTAAGAGGAGCATGTATGGATATGATGTCACTTGTTGTCAAAAGTTCATCAAGACTAACACTTTTATATCTATCATTTTTGTTTTTACCGCTAGTTGAGTAGTATATAATATTTGCCCCAAAACATTTTGCTATCTTTGCAACCTCTTTGCCGATATTTCCAAGCCCTATAATTCCCCAAGTTTTTCCTGAAATTTCCCAAAACGGCTTGTCAAGATTGGTAAATATTTCACTTTCACACCATTTTTTCTCTTTTACAAAGTCATCATAGTATTTTATTTGCCCTAAAAGATAAAAAAGAAGTGTAAAAGTGTGTTGTGCAACAGATTTGGTAGAGTAGCCAGCAACATTTTTTACTACTATATTTTTCTTTTTCGCATACTCCAAGTCAATATTATTCATACCGGTTGCCGCAACGCAAATAAGCTTTAGATTTTTGCTGCTATTTATAACATCTTTATCTATAACAACTTTGTTAGTTATAACAATGTCAGCATATTTCACTCTTTTTAATGTATCATCTTTGCTCATAGTTGTTTCATAAGATGTAAAATTGCCAAATTTTTTAAAATATTTTAAGGATGTATCATTTCCGACAGTTTTCGCATCTAAAAAAACTATATTCATTTTTTACCTTTTTTTGCTTTTTTGCTTTTTTTTGATTTGTTCTTTTTACCTTTTTTTGCTTTTATCTTTTTAGTTTTCAACTCTATGCTCTTAGCCCTATGCTCCTTCACTCCGGTATCGATTACTTCTACACTTTGTATCTTTGGAAGGGCATATTTTTCATTCATAAGATGAAGTATCTGTTTAAGCTGTTCATCTCTTTTAGCAAATATCTCTTCAAGCTCTTTTTTGGATTGTTCCAATATCTCAAGTTTCTCTTTGATAAGCTTTGCATTTTCATTCTCAAGTTTTTTTACTTTTGCTTTAAGCTCCTCTACTTCATTTTCTAAAAATCTAGTATATTTTTCAGTTGAAGATTTAGCCGGTTGTCTAGTTTTCGGTATAGAGTTGATATTTTCTTCAACAACTACATACTTTAGTCCGTTTTCATTTATAGTTCTTAATTTACCTCTTCTAACACGATTATAAATAGCTTCTTTTGTTATGCCGAAAAAGTTTGCCGCTTCACTAACTGTTAGCTTTTTCATTTCAACTCTTTTATGGATGAAATAATTTTTTTGGCTTGTTTTAAAGACTCTTCTACTTCCCCATAAACTAACGCTACTGCCATTCTTCTTCCCTTGTGAGATTCGGGTTTGCCAAAAATCCTGATAAAACTATTGTGACTAAAAGCACTATTGCCTACTTCAAAAGTTGGTCTTACGCTATCTTGCATGCTTTTATAAGCCGCACTAACACCGCTACCGTAAGTTATAAAATCAAGCGGTAGATTTAAAACAGCTCTTATATGAAGAGCAAATTCGCTTTGGCTTTGTGTTATCATTGTTACCATTCCGGTATCGTGCGGTCTTGGACTTACTTCACTAAAATATACCTCATCTCCTTTTATAAACATTTCTACTCCAAATATTCCTCTCCCTCCAAGTCCGTCAGTAACTTTTTTTGCTATATCTTTAGCTCTATTTTTTGCAAGCTCACTCATTTGCATAGGTTGCCATGAAAATATATAATCCCCATCTTTTTGTATATGACCTATCGGCTCACAAAAAACTGTGCCATTTTCATTTCTAGCTGTTAGCAAAGTTATCTCATAGTCAAACTCTATAAACTCTTCTACGATAAGTTCACTTGCATCCCCTCTTGCTTCTTTTGCCAACTCCCAAGAAGCACTTAAATCATCCTGAGCTTTAGCGATACTTTGCCCATGACCGGATGAGCTCATAACAGGCTTGATAACACAAGGATAACCTATCTCGTTAGCTGCGGTTACTAACTCATCATAACTTTTTACAAACTTGTATCTACTTGTTTTAAGTCCAAGCTCAACTGAGGCAAACTCTCTTATATTTTTTCTATTCATAGTTTTATTGACCGCTTCGGCGTTTGGTATGACAAAAAATCCTTCTTTTTCAGCTTTAAAGAGTGCTTCTATATTTATAGCTTCTATCTCCGGCAGGATAAAATCAGGCTTTTCTCTTTTGATAACTTCTAACACTTCATCTTCATTTTTCATATCTATTACATAACTTTTGTTAGCAACCAAGTGAGCCGGTGCGTTAGGGTATCTATCAACTGCAACAACTTCTACTCCAAGTCTGTTAGCTTCTATGGCAACTTCTTTTCCCAATTCTCCACTTCCAAGAAGCAGGATCTTTATGCTGTTGCTTTTTAACGGTGTGGTTAGTATCATGTTTGTCCTTAGTTAGTGTTTGTTTGTATGATACTAAAATTGTGCTAAAAATTAATTAAATTTTTTAAAAGAGAGTATAAAATATTTTGTTATAATTATTTCTTATATGATATTATATAGTTGATGTTTTAAGTTTAAGTTTCACTCCAGTTTTTACCTCATTCTCAAAATTGCATCCTTGCAATTTTTCCGAGGCTTTCGGCTATTTTTGCGTCGTGCAAAAATGGGACGCCTACAGAACCGATAAAAAATGAAGTGAAAATTAAATTTTCATAGTTTTTTAGGAGAAAAATATGAAA
>CAZMKH010000218.1:0-2754 GCA_964566455.1 uncultured Campylobacteraceae bacterium
GGCTTATCTAACTGGTGTTAAGTCGAAACTTTTTTAAAAGGCTATAACTTCAATGATAAGTGCTAATGTAATGAAGTCTATTGCAAAATTTGGGTTTAATTACAAAGGACAACTGTGCAAAAAATTTCTGTCGCATTTACAGGGCCGTCAAACAGTGGAAAAACAACGGCAATAGTAAAGATTGCCGAAAAATTAACCGAAAAATATAAAGTAGCTATTATCAAAAACGACCCCGGTGACAAAGCAAGGTTTGATGTTGAGGGAAAAGACAGCTGGAAATTTTCTCAAACTGGAGCCAATGTAGCAGTTGTTTCACCAACAAGAACCACTCTTTTTTTACATGAAAAAAAGGAGATAAAAGATGTTGCAAAACTTTTTGGTGAGTATGATATTTTGATAGTAGAAGGATTAAAATATCTGGATTTGCCAAGAATCGGGATATTTAGAAACAAGTTGGACGAGAGTTATTTTTCATATATAAAAGCTATCGCCTGTGATGATTCCATCGATCTTTCCCAATATGACTTACCAAAAGATATTGAAATCTTGGATTTGAATGATATTGACGGATTGATTAAATGGATATTTAAAAACGGAGTAAAAAATGATTGAAGTTATTGAAGCCGTAGAAAAGATAGCTCTTAGGATAAAAGATGCTTTTGTAAGCGAAGATGTACTTTACAGCGATACTGTAAATGCCACAGGTGATGTACAGCTTAAACTCGATATCAAAAGTGACCTTATAGTAGAAGAAGAGCTAAGCAAAGTTTTTACGTTAAAAGAGATAATCAGCGAAGAAAAAGAAAAAATTCTTGAAGTAAATCCAAACGGTAAATATACCATAGCCTATGACCCGCTTGACGGCTCAAGTCTTGCTGATGTAAACTTAAGCGTCGGTTCTATTTTTGGAATATATGAAGGGGGCTTAAGCGGAAAACATTTAAAAGCGGCTATTTATGTTATATATGGCCCGAGAGTTGAGCTGGTTGTAGCTAGAGACAATGTAGAAATTTATAAATTAAAACAAAATAACAAATTTTATTTTTTAAAAGAACTTCACTTGAAAAACAAAGGTAAACTAAATGCTCCGGGCGGAACACAACAGTTTTGGGCTCCTTATCACAAAGAGATGATAGATGCTTTTTTCAAAGAGGGTTACAGACTTAGATACTCCGGAGGAATGGTGCCTGACCTTCACCATATCCTTTTAAAAGGCGGTGGTATCTTTTCATATCCGGGAACTGATGACAAACCAAACGGGAAGCTTAGAATGCTTTTTGAAGTTTTTCCCTTTGCATATATTTACGAAAAAGCAGGCGGTCATGCAATAGACGGTGAAAGAAGGATTTTGGACTTGACTCCAAAGCATATACACGATACTACTCCATGCTTTTTCGGCTCAACATATGAGATAGAAAAAGTTAAAGAAGTTTACAAAAAAGCCAAAAGCAAATAACAATGGACAACAAAATCAAAGAGTTGGATGAGTACGAACAAAAACTAAAAGATGCTACAGCCAAATTAAAAGAGTGTCAAACAAAAGAAAATAAAGAGAGTTGCCTAAAATGTGATAAAATAATAGGCTGCACAACAAGAAACGAATATGTACATGCCGTATATGACAGTATGAGCAAAGGTCAAAGCGGCGGATTTGAATTTTAAAGGATAATAATGGAAAATAAATGTAAAAGAGCCTATATAACTACTCCGATATACTATGTAAATGATATACCTCATATCGGACATGCCTATACTACCATCATTTGTGATACGCTGGCTAGATACTCAAGACTCATAGGACTTGAGACTTTTTTTCTAACAGGCACTGATGAGCATGGACAAAAGATAGAAGAAGCTGCTAAAAAAAGAGGAAAAAGTGCACAGCAGTATGCTGATGAAATAAGCGGATACTTTAGAACTCTTTGGGATGAATTTGAGATAAGTTATGATAAATTTATAAGAACAACCGATGAAGAGCATATGAAAGGTGTCCAAAAAGCTTTTGAAGTAATGTATCAAAAAGGTGATATATACAAAGATATGTATGAGGGACACTACTGTGTAAGCTGCGAATCATTTTTTACCAAAAACCAACTTATAGACAATGAATACTGCCCGGACTGCGGCAAACCGACAAATATAGTCAAAGAGGAGAGTTACTTTTTCAAACTTTCCAAATATGAAAAAAAGCTGCTTGAGTGGTACAATAATGAGGAAAACTGTGTATTGCCGAAAGGCAAAAAAAATGAAGTCATAAGTTTTGTCGAACAGGGCTTGAAAGACTTATCGGTAACCAGAACAAGTTTTGACTGGGGCGTAAAGCTTCCCAAAAGCATCAATGACCCAAAACATGTGATGTATGTATGGCTCGATGCACTTTTAAACTATATAACGGCTCTTGGATATGGAAGTGATGAAAAATTGATGAAATTTTGGCCGGCAACCGTTCATGTAGTCGGTAAAGATATACTTAGATTTCATGCCATTTACTGGCCGGCATTTTTAATGAGCCTCGATCTTCCTTTGCCAAAGCATGTAGCAGCTCACGGCTGGTGGACAAGAAACGGTGAAAAGATGAGCAAATCAAAAGGAAATGTTGTCAACCCTCGTGATGTAGCCAATGCCTACGGGTTAGAGAATTTTAGATATTTTATGCTCAGAGAAGTGCCTTTTGGACAAGATGGCGACTTTTCACAAAAAGCTTTGATGGACAGAATAAATTCCGACCTTGGAAATGACTTGGGCAACTTGGTA
>CAZMKH010000219.1:0-2746 GCA_964566455.1 uncultured Campylobacteraceae bacterium
TGTATCATTATAAAAAAGTGACTCTTTTTCTTTGGAAAATGAATAATTTTCACTAAGCAGTATATGTCTTCTTTTTTTATCTTCAATCAAGTCGGCAACTTTGTTTATCCTAAGAGCCAACTCTTTAAGATGAAACGGTTTTTTTATATAATCAGCTGCACCCAATTCATAAGCTTTTGTTATCTCTTCTATCTCAACCAAAGCACTGATGTAAATAATAGGAGTATAAATACCTTCATTTTGTAATATCTCCAATATCTCAAAACCGCTAATCTTTGGCAAATTTATATCAAATATGAAAAGATCAAAATGCTCTTTTAAAAGTACTTTTTTTGCCTTCATGCTGTTGGAAAATGATTTGACTTGATGGTTTAATGATGTTAAGTACTCCTCAATAGAGCTTCTTAGCATCATTTCATCTTCAAGAAGAGCTATCTTCATCTTTTTGCCTTTTAAAAATATACTTAAAATTATTTATCATCTCTTTTGAATATATCTCTATCTTGACACCTGTCTTATCGCATATCTCTTTTACTATGTTAAGACCCAGCCCAAATCCCCCTCTGGCATCATCCTCCCTGTAAAACCTTTCAAAAAGTTTATCATTGTCTTTTATATTTTCACCTCTGTTTTCTATCTCAAATATGATATCACTTTTATCTTTATACAACTTTATCGAAATTTTACTGTTTTCAAACGAATATTTGATGGCATTTGATATATTATTATCGCATACTCTTTGGAGTTGGGTTTCATTAAAATAGATATATATATCATCTTCTATAACCGTTTCAAACTCCAAAGAGTTACCCGTAGCCACATCGGTAAAAAAACTTACTCTCTCTTTTAAAAATTTTGAAAAATTTATCTCTTTTGGAGTGTATGTAACTCTATCTTTTTTTACCAGATAACTTAAATCATTATAAATATTGTGAATGATTTTTATGCCCGCTTCTATCTTTGTAAGATATTTGTTCTTTTTATATTTTAAATTATATAGTTCTATATTTGCCAAAATGATACTAAGCGGTGTATTTATCTCATGAATGGCATTTTTTATAAATTTATCCTGGGCTTTCAAAAGATTTTCAGCTCTGTTTTTAGCAAATTCAAGCATTATTGTCTTTTGTTCCACTCTCTTTTCAAGTGTTTCATTCAACTCTTTTAAAGCTTTGCTTTTTTGTTTGCTCTCAAGTATCATCCTGTTAGCATAAAGCGAAATCTCTTTAAACTCTTTAAATATAATCTTTCCGGTATCTATCATGTCATAGTTAAAAAAGACAGATTCAAACTTTTTTTGCATATAGCCTATATCTTTGGTGATAAGATAAGTAACATACCTGTATACCAACATACTTCCCGCAAATAAAATAACTGCAAAAAGCAAAATCTGTATAAAGTAATGGAGCATTTTTTCATTGTACTCTCTCTGTTTTTTGGCAAGTACTTTTTGGATATCATCAAGATATACCCCGCTGCCTACCATCCAGCGCCAAGGCTTGTAAGCTTTTGCATAAGATATCTTCGGAGCAAGGATATTTACTATGGGTTTGTTCCATACATACTTTACATAACCACCATCTTTTTGTTTTGATACTTTTATAAGCTCATATATCACTCTTTTGCCGGTAGGGTCTTTAAAATTGATCAAGTTTTTACCTGCATTTTGTTTTAGTATAGGATCAGCTATATTTACTCCGTCAAATGTGTAGATAAATATATATCCTGTTCCGTCTCTTTCGTTTCTCATGTTTTCTATGGCATCCACTATCTCTTTTTGCAACTCTTTTTGACTTTTACCATTTGGGTGAAGCTGTTTGTACCTTATAAACTTCAGTGCCCTGTTTGTCTCTTTTTTTATAATATTTTTTTGCTTTACAAGATACTCTTTTTTTATCTTTTTTACATCTTCTTGGTACTCTTTATAACTGTTGTAAGCCATAAGAAATATAAGTATGAGAGCAAATGTAGCAGAAAAAACAATACTTACGATATTTGCTTGGTTTATACTTCTGTTTTTAAAAAATTTTTCCATTTTTTTCTGATAAACTCCTCTTTTTAAAGATTTTTATTATACCATAATGGAAAAAATTAAGGAGAAGAGATGGCTATAACAAAAAGAGTAACTTTTATAGCAAAAGATGGATGTGAAGCCAAAATGAAAGAGCTTTTGACTGCTATGGTTGAACCTAGCAAAAAAGAGGATGGGTGTCTGTTTTATTATATCTTTGTTTATGAAAACAATCCCAAAAAATTTATGGCGGTAGAGAGTTGGAGAGATGAAAAAGCTCTTGACGGTCATAAAAATTCAGCCCACTATGCCATATATAAGTCAAGCTATGAGCCCTATTGTGAAAAAAAATATACTGATGAGTTGGAGATACTTGGCGAATGAAAAATCTGTGGGATGATAAAGAAGCCAAAAAGTGTAAAAATGACTTAGAGCTTAGAGTTTACTCTTCAAGGCTTTTAGGATGTGATAACACTTTGGTGCTTCATGGAGGCGGCAATACTTCAGTAAAGATTGATGATACTCTTTATGTAAAAGGCAGCGGTTGGGATCTCTCTACCATAGAAAAAGAGGGCTTTTCTCCCGTTAAATTGCAAGCTCTTTTGGATATGGCAAAAAAAGATCATTTAAGTGATACTGAGATGGTAAAACTCCAAAGAGAGGCAATGAGCAATAAAAACGCTCCCAACCCCTCAGTAGAAGCTATACTTCATGCCATCATACCCTATAAATTTG